>NZ_MTCA01000233.1:0-4664 GCF_002150205.1 Flavobacterium sp. FPG59
CATTTTGACCATATTTATTTTAGGCACCCAAGCATTTTTTACAATCTAATTATAACATACAATACTTGTTTACAGGTGTTTAAGTATAATAGTGGTATTATTTTTTTATATACATTTGTGGATATAAACTTAATAATATGAAAAAAACACTACTTACACTTGTATTTATTTTTGCGTTATCAGTTGTAAACGCTCAAGAAACGCCTAAGGACTCTACCAAAGCTTGGACAAGAAAAGGAAATATTTCTTTACTTTTTAGTCAATCTTCATACAATAAAGAATGGCTGGGTGGGGGAACCTCAAACATTGCTGGTAATTTTGGTTTGAACTACGATTTCAATTATAAAAAAAATGATGTCGTTTGGGATAATAAATTCATATTGGCATACGGATTAAGTAAAATAAAAGGTAACGAACGTACCGCTAAAACAGATGACCGTTTAGAAATTAATTCTTTGTGGGGTAAAAAAGCGTCTGGAAACTGGTTCTACTCGGCTTACTTTAATTTTAAGACTCAAATGGACACTGGTCTAGATAATAAAAGTGGACTTAGAATATCACATTTCTTTTCTCCAGCTTATTTCCAGATGGGTCCAGGTATGCTTTGGAAAAAGAACGAAAATTTAAGCGTTAATATTGCTCCTGCTGCAGCAAAAGCCATATTTGTACACGATCATTTCACAGAATTTGGACCGTCATTTGGTGTGCTTCAAGGAGATAATTCTCGTTTTGAGTTTGGAGCTAGTGTTTCTGCTTACTACAAAGTAAATGTCATGACCAATGTGTCAATTCAAAATCGTTTGAATTTATATTCTAATTATCTTGATGATCCACAAAATGTTGATTTTGATTACCAATTGAATGTGGTGATGAAAATCAATAAGTATTTGTCAGCAAATATTGCGGTACAAGCCATTTATGATGACAATGCCATAAGAGGCGTACAAGTAGGACAATTATTTGGTTTAGGTGTAAACTACGGGTTGTAATTGACCCCTATAATATAAAAACAGCCTTTTGGATATTTCTAAAAGGCTGTTTTTTTTTCTTGTAACTAATCCTGGGAAGTATTAACAAATATAAAATGGTAGTGAGTTATTTTTAAGCTTTTGCCATTAATTATTGATATCAAAAATAAGTTCTCCAAAACATTTCCCTAATTGAAAAATTACCATTACACTCAGTAAAACAGCTAAAATCTTGTACTGCACTTGTATTTTTCCTTGTGCATTCATAGTGTTAAGCTTTTTTATTATTGTACTAATTTTAGTTTCTAATTCTTTCATTCTATTACTTTTAGAGTGTTTATTTGGGTTGAAAATAAAATCCTTCTTTTGCAAACTTCCTTTAACGCAGCTCGTAATCTTCAAAAATAACCCAATAAATATAACTGATTTTAACTACAAAAAAAGTTGAAAATTAAAATTCAGTTCGATGAAAACATTTATGTTTTAAAAGTCTTTTTCATAGTGACCATAATATCATTACAAACGCGCTATTAAGCTATATTGCCTGCTTACAATAACTTAGGTTTTTATTTCAAAAGGATGTATCCTCGTACTAAATGAAAGACAAACAGACTAACAGTTGAGCTATTCAACTAAAATAGAGTTATTTAGTAAAATTAATAACAAAATAATGCTATATTCACAATCTATTAACCAAAAATAAACTAATATGACATTTAAACTTTTTAGATTAGTACTCGTAACCGCTATTGTGTTCACCTCCTGTAGCAGAGATGAAAGCGAAAACCAAACCGTTGCGGTAAATCCTTTGCAAAAAGATCCATTAACCACAACACAAATTAACACTACCATTAATCAAATTTTATCTTCAAACAAGCAGTTTCATTGGAGTGAAATGTCTAGTCAAATGATTTGGAGTGCCGCTTTGCAAGGACAAAACTTAATCACAATTGGTTTTGGAAATTCCGAAACTGATTTTGACAGAAGTAAATCATCTAACAACCAAAAAATGCAAGAAGATTTACTGCAACTTATTTCTAAGTATGAAGGGAAAGAAATCAAGGATATTTTAGTTGCTTCGGATGCCTATTTAAACCTTATGGATGTTGTTATCACCAAACAAGAAACCGTTATTGCCTTAAGACAAACCAAATTTGTTAGATACGTTGAGCCTGCTGATTACCGCTTTCTAGGCGAAACCGCTAAAAATCAAAATGGGAAAACAAGCTCCAGCACAAGTTCAGGTTGTGGATTTGAAGCTTCTACTTTAAACTCGGCAGATTTTACTACCGTCACTCCTAATGCAAGAGTGCCTTGGGCATTTTACCAACATAATATTCCATCGGCTTGGAATGTAAGCACCGGACGAGGAATTACAATAGGCGTTATAGATACTGGTACTTCACCAAACCAAACTTTACTAGGCTCTAGTTTTAACAACGGATTATCAACTGGTCGTACTATTCAAAAATTTGGAACATTTGTAGATTCTATTTGGCCATGGAGCAGCACCACAGATGGTCCTAGTGATTTATGCGGACACGGAACCAGCATGGCAGCGGCTGCAGCTGCACCAAGAAATGATAAAGGATTGCCTGTTGGGGTTGCTTATAATGCCAACTTAGTTACTTACAGAGCGGCAGAAAACGTATTACTGGAAGGCTACCACGAACAAAATGGTGTTAAAGATGCCTTTACTGGTTTAGGCAATAACCCGAATGTAAAAATTATATCTATGTCTATGGGATACATATTCTCGGTAGGTAAAATTTCCGATGGTGTAAAATACGCTCACAGCCGAGGCAAATTGATATTTTGCGCCGGAGGAACTTCTACAACATTTACCACTTTTGTTGGAGTTATTTTCCCGGCTTGGATGCCCGAAGCAGTGGCTGTAACTGGCGTTAAAGAAGGTAGTACTTATCAAAAATGTGATGTTTGCCATACCGGAAACAAAATTGATTTTACCATTGCCATGCAAAGAGCATCAGGAGGAAACACAGTTCCTGTAACAAGTTATTATGACAATCAATCTGATTATGTGGGAGGTTCATCAGTAGCTACTGCTACTACTGCAGGAATTGCAGCATTAGTTTGGGCTAAAAATCCAACTTGGACACGAGATCAAGTACTCACAAAAATGAAGCAATCCTCAAGATATTACCCAACAAAAAATCCTGATTTTGGTCACGGAAACATTGATGCTTTAAAAGCCGTTCAATAAACTATAAAAAAACAAAACCACTTAATGCTGAAACGATTAAGTGGTTTTTTTATGCTCAATAATTTTGAATTTATAACAAGGTTGTAAGAGTAGTTTGTATGTCTTTCATATGTACTGGTATTATTTCGGCGGTTACAACTTTAATAACTCCATTTTTATCCAAAATTAGGCTTGTTGGATAGGCATCAATTTTAAGTTTTTCTATCTGTTTCCCTGAATTAGTAATATGTTTATAATCAAACTTGTGCTTTTTTAAAAATACCTCAACCGCTGTCAAGTCATCAAAGGTAATGCTGATAAAGTTGACCTTATCCTTGAAGTTTTCTTTTAATTGATTTAATAGCGGAAGTTCTTCAATACAAGGAGGGCATCTAGTGAACCAAAAATTAATATAAGTTGGTTTTCCCTCTAGATAATCTTTCTTGAAATTTTTTTGGTCATTGTCAGCATATTGCTCAATTTGAAATTTTGTTCCAATAAACTTTTTTGTATCTCCCCAAGGATCAAAGCCATCAGGCATAACCTCCAAATTAGTAAGTCTTATGTAGTTTACAATGGAATCCTTTTTTTCAATTGTCTTTAAATTGACTTCTTCAAGTTTTCCGTTTTTCGCCTTATTGTCTTTGTAAACTTTGTAGTTGATGTCGCTCATCATATCTTCTCCATTTACTACGTAATATACTTTTTGAGCAAAACAATTTACATTAACAGTCAATAGTAATGCAATGGCAATTTTTAGTACGTTTTTCATATTGGTACGGGTTGTTAAGTTAGGAATATTGATTATAAATTATTTTGAATTAATATTTTTGAAAAACTTGTAACGACTTTTAGTTTAATAGCGCCTTTACAATCTTAAACCTAGACCAACTTTTAATAGATTTACATTTGTATTGAATGCCGTTTTAGGAACTTCATTGTCGACATTTAATTTTACATAATCAAACTGAAGGTCTAAGAATATTTTACTTGTAATGTCATAAGCAACTCCAAAATTTGCATTAATACCACTTTCTGTGCTATTTGAAGCTGAAACATCAAATCCATTATTAGTTCCAGTTGCTTTAAAAACCATAAAAGTATAACCAATACCAACAAATGGGCGTATTTTAGGTACTGATTCTATCTTCAATTCACTAAAAATTCTTGGTTGAATAAGATATGAATTAACTCTAAAATCCTGATTTCCGTTATTATCATTAGTATTATTTGATAAAATTCCACCGTTTAAAGATGCACCAATATTTATATTTTTTAATTCCGAAAATCTAAACTTGCCTCCTACATCAATAATTCCATCGTAGTTTTTACTAATAAAATTTTGACCCATCGTTAGTGGATAATGCATTTCAAGACTAAGTTTTGAATCTTGCGAAAAAGATTTCATTGATAAGATAAATAACAAAGTCAAAAGTAAATTTTGTTTCATATTGCAATTTTTAAATTTTGTTTTATGTTAGTTGGTTTAACAT
>NZ_MTCA01000027.1:0-25141 GCF_002150205.1 Flavobacterium sp. FPG59
CAAATAACCAATAAAAACTACTAAATGAAGAAATTTTTCATTTTTACTGCTATTACTCTTGCCAGTCTTGTACCTGTAGAAAATCAGGCTCAATCTAAAAAGGAGAAAGACAAAAATACCGTTGTAGCACCACCACCAGAAAAGAAACCTGAGTCAGCCATTAAGGATTATGGAAAAGTAATTACAAAAGACGCTCAATCAGATGAGGGATTGTTTACGGTGCATAAAGTAGACAAAAAGTATTTTTTTGAAATTCCTAATAAGCTCTTAGATAAAGACATGTTACTGGTGAGTAGATTGTCAAAACTGCCTTCAAATTTAGGAGGTGGATATGTAAATGCAGGTTCTGAAACGAATGAACAACTCATTGTTTGGCAGCGTTTTCAAGATAAAATTTTAATAAAACTTAAATCGTTTAATGCGGTTGCTGCCGATAGTTTACCAATAAGCATTTCGGTTAAAGCTAATAATTACGAACCTACACTTTTTGCTTTTGATATTGTGGCTTTTAGTAAAGACTCTTTGAATACTGTGATTGATGTAACTAAGTTTTACAATACTGATGTTCGTTCTATAAGCGGATTATCAGCAGAAATGAGAGATACTTACAAGGTGAGAAACCTTGATGAATCTCGCAGTTTTATCAATACTATGAAAAGTTTTCCTATGAACATTGAGGTGATTCAGGATTTTACGTATAATGCTTCAAAACCACCTGTTCAAGTTGATGCTGAAACCATTAGTATTCAAATGAATCAATCGATGATTTTATTACCAGAAAAGCCCATGCAACCTAGGCTGGCTGATGATCGTGTGGGATGGTTTACGATGGATCAAATTGACTATGGTAGCGAAGCCTTAAAATCAGATAGTAAACGATACATTCGCCGCTGGAGATTAGAACCTAAAGATCCTGTTGCTTACGCCAAAGGGGAGCTAGTAGAGCCAGTAAAACCAATTGTGTATTACTTGGATCCTGCTACTCCTGTAAAGCTTAGAAAGTACATTAAACAAGGGATTGAAGATTGGCAAAAGCCGTTTGAAACAGCTGGTTTTAAAAATGCTATTATTGCCAAGGATGCTCCAAGCAAAGAAGAAGATCCTGATTTTAGTCCAGAGGATATTCGTTATTCAGTGATTCGTTACGTAGCAAGTACAACAAGAAATGCTGTTGGACCTAGTGTTTCTGATCCACGTACTGGAGAAATTATTGAAAGTGACGTAATTTGGTATCACAATCATTTGCGTTCGTACAGAAATCGTTATTTACTAGAAACAGGTGCAGCAAATCCTTCTGCTCGAACATTGAACACTAGTGATGAAGAAATGGGCGAAATGATGCGAATGGTTATTGCGCATGAGGTAGGACATGCACTTGGTTTTCCTCACAATATGGGTGCAAGTTGCGCATACAATACCGAAAGTTATAGAGACGGAGCTTTTACTCAAAAAAACGGTATCGCAGCAAGTTTAATGGATTATGCTCGATACAATTATATTGCGCAGCCAGGTGATAAAAATATTCGTTTCATTCGTCAAATGGGTCCTTATGATCATTATGCCACTAACTGGGGGTATAGATACATACCAAACGCTAATTCACCAGATGCTGAAGTTCCAACTTTGGATAAGTGGATTATGGAAAAAGCAGGAGATATAACCTATAAGTTTGGAAGTCAAAGTAGTAGTTTTGATCCTACTTCACAAACAGAAGATGTAGGTAATGACGCCATGAAAGCCAGTACTTATGGATTGAAAAACTTACAATATGTTGCAACTCATTTACCTGAGTGGACAAGCGATGTGACTAATAATTACGAAGACCTTGATGAGTTATACAAAGAAATGCTAGATGTGTGGGGCAGGTATGTAGGGCATGTTGTTACTAATATAGGTGGAGTGTACGAAAGTTATAAAAAACCCAATCAAAAAGGGAGTGTATATAATGTTGTGCCAAAAGAAAAACAAATAGAAGCCATGCAGTGGTTGCAGGCTAATGCATTTGCTTCTCCTACATGGATTGTTAATGTAAATACCTTAAAAAATCTTGACTATGCTGGATATACAGAGCGTTTTAGAAACATACAAGCTCGTTTTTTAAATAGTGTTTTAAGTTTTGAACGTTTAGGCAGGTTGCTAGATGCAGAAATCGTAGGTGCTACAAATTATAAGGCGCTAGATGTTTTCAGTGATATGCGTAAAGGTATTTGGAAAGAAGCTTCGGCTGGAGCCAGTGTTACTATCTACAGACGAAATTTACAAAGAGCCTATATTGAACGAATGGCTTTTTTAATGAAAGAAGAAATTAAATCAGGACGTCCCTCAGATTATTATAATGTAGCACAATCTGATGTGAGAGCTCTTGTGCGCGGGGAATTAAATGTACTGAAAGCGCTTTTAACTACAGCGCGCTCTGGTGCTATTTCTGTTGAAACAAAATACCATTATGAGGACAGTATAAAAAGAATAGATCTAATTTTGAATCCAAGATAAGTCTAGGTGTCCTTTCCTAGATTTTAAAATTTGCCTCCAGATGTTTTTTTACATTTGGAGGCATTTTTTTAGACATTTACTCTTTAGAATCTTAGTTGATATTTTCTTGTATTTAATTAAATTTTGGAGTTTAGTCGTGTTTTGAGACAGATTTTACGCAGTCTTTTAAGAAAAAAAACAAATAATTTTTGGGTATTAGTGTTATAAATCCAGTTTTTTCTTTGTAAATTTCCAAGTAAATCAAAATCTTTTCAAATGAAAGTTTACCCTACGCCTGAAAATGAAATTGAACGCCTTAAAGTACTCCAGGAATACGCTATTTTAGATACCATTTCAGAGAAAGAATATGAGGCTATTACGCAACTTGCTTCTTATATATGTGGAGTTCCAATAGCTCTGGTGAGTTTAATTGATAAAGACAGACAATGGTTTAAAGCTAGTGTAGGGCTGGATGCAAGTGAAACATCTCGAGAAGATTCTTTTTGTCAATATACCATCATGAACAATCATGTCTTTGAGGTAGAAAATGCAACTGAGCATGAGCTTTTCTTTGACAATCCATTAGTGTTAGGTGACCCTAACATAAGGTTTTATGCGGGTGCTCCATTACTCAATAAAAACGGTTTTGTGATGGGTTCACTTTGTGTTATTGATACAGAACCTAAAAAATTAAATAAAGAACAAAAAAATGCTTTACAACTTTTAGCCAATCAAGTGGTAGCATTATTAGATTCTAGAAAGACTAATTTAGAATATCTAGATTCTCAAAAAGAATTGCAAAACTTTATAGATCTATCAAAGGATTTGGTTTGTATAGCAAATCTAAACGGGCTTTTTTATAAAGTAAACCCGGCCTTTACAAAAGTTTTAGGATTCGAAAAAAAAGAGCTAGAAGGAAAACCATTTATAGATTTTGTTCATCCTGAAGATGTGCAATCAACACTTGATGAGGTAGAAAAACTTGCTGATTTAAAGCAGACAGTGAGTTTTGAAAATAGGTTTAGAACTAAAGATGGGTCTTATATAAATTTGAGTTGGAACACTTCACCAGATCCAGAAACAGGAAATTTATACGCAATTGCTAGAAATGTTCAAAAAGAAAAGCTTGCAGAACAACACCTAAAAGAAGTGAATTATTTACTTGAGGAGTCTCAGCAAATTGCTAAAATTGGAAGTTGGAATTATAGTTTAGTTTCTAAAAATCTAATTTGGTCAGATGAGCATTATCGTATTTTTGAAATGGATGCTATGCCCACTGATGCGCTAGTTGCAAAATTTAGAACATTAGTACATCAGGATGATTTAATTATGTTAGATAGTGTTATAGAAGAGGTTTCAAGAACAGGAAAAAAGTTTAAAATAAACTACAGGCTAGTTTTTCCCGATGAAAGGGTAAAATACATTCTAGCGATGGGGGAGCCTGTTATGGATGCCAATGAAACTATTATTGCACTGAATGGTGTGGTACAAGACGTTACCGAAATAACTGTAGCTGAGCAAAATTTAAACGAAAAGGCCAAAGAAATAAAAGATATAAGAGCTGCACTTGATGAAGCTGCAATTGTTTCAATATCTGATAGAAAAGGTAAACTAACATTTGTTAATGATAATTTTTGTGCGGTTTCAAAGTTTGACAGACCAGAGTTATTAGGCTTTGAGCAGCCTAATATGGCTACTTTTTTTGAAACTGAAATGGGAATGCAAATATTAGAGAATATCTACAGTGGTACAACCTGGAAAGGGGAGTTAAAACATAAAGCAAAGGACGGTAGCTACTATTGGGAAAATAAAACTATTGTTCCGTTTTTAAATAATAAAGGAATTCCATACCAATACATTTCAATAGGGACTGATATTACCGATAGAAAGAATGCCGAAGAAAATTTAATAGCTGCTCTTGATAGTTTAGAAAAGAAGAATAGAGAGCTAGATGAATATGCTCATGTAGTGTCTCATGATTTAAAGTCACCTTTAAGAGCTATTTACAACCTCTCTGAATGGATTGTTGAGGACATGCCTGACATGCCACAAAAAGTAAAAGGAAATTTTGATTTACTGCGTCGTAGAGTTTCCAGGATGGAAAATTTAATTAATGGCGTTCTTGAATATTCAAAAATAGGTCGTTTGGAAATTGAAAAAGAAAGTATTGATATTAATGAGCTTTTAGAACAATTAATAGACTCAATAGTGCCAGATAATTTTGAAGTTACAATTGGGACAAACTTTCCTATTGTACTTGCCGAAAGGATTTTATTGCAACAAGTATTTACGAACTTAATTAGTAATGCTGTGAAATACAATGATAAACCAAAAGGGAAAATACATTGCTCCTACAAATCTTTGAAGGATTATCATCAATTTACTGTAAAAGATAACGGACCAGGTATTGCAGAGGCTTATCAGCAAAAAGTATTCAAGGTGTTTCAAACTATAGAAGCTCGTGATGTAAAGGAAAGCACCGGAATAGGATTAGCAATAGTTAAAAAAATTGTGGAAGAAAAAGGCGGTGTCATATATATTGACAGCAAAGAAGGTGAAGGCTGTAGCTTTATATTAACCATTCCTAAATGCCAACATGTAAGTTAAAACCAATTTAATTTATCAATAAACATGGAATTTTACAGTTTTGAAAATTGATTTTCAAAATGTGCAAAGCGTTTGTCAAGATCCAGAAGCAATTGTTTTTTTACAGCCTCTTCTTTAATAAAACTAAAGTTAATGCTGTTGTAAACGTATTGCTTGATGTCTTTGTACGTAACTTGATTGTATCTTTTGGCTAATAAAACATATTGCTCAGTCATATTAGTACGCAAAATACCTGCATCATCTGTGCTAATTACTATTGGAACACCAAATTTTTTATATAAAATAAACGGATGACGCTCTTCTTTAACTTTTAAAATAAATTCGTTACTCACTAAATTGATTTCTACAGGAATATTTTTAGAAGCCATGTGTTGTAATAATTTATAAGAGTCTTTTTCATAAGCTATATCCACTCCGTGACCTATTCTTTGGGCGCCAGCAGTTTTAATTGCTGCTTCAATATGCCATGTTAATTCTTCGGGTTGTACAAGCCCAAGAGTAAGTTCACCAGCATGCATAGTATATTTTACATTGGGAAAACGAGAACTACAATACTTAAACATCAACATATGCAAGCCATAATCTTTCATAGAGGTTTCTCCGTCCTCAGGAGAGACAATATTTACACCAGCCATCAATTTGCTCTCGTTTGCAGAGATAAACGCAATTACAATATTTTTAAATAAATCAACAGGCTCCATAAATCGTAATACAAAATTTTGATAACGCATGGTAAATTGTGGATCGTCAATTTTTAATTCGTTGTGTAATTTAGCAACAAAATTAGTATTGAAGTTTTTAGCATATAGTTCAGCATCTCTTTTTTGGTAAATGATAAAAAGAGAATCTAATGTTTTGAGTATTGCTTTTTCATCTTTGGCAGCAGCCAATTGTCTTAATCTTGAATCGAATTTTACTAAATCATCGGTTTGTAGCGTATTGGGAATTGTGGACAATTGCGTTTCAATATAACTCACATTTTCGGCTATAGCTCTTTTTTTAAGCTCTAATAATCCTGCTGCAAAATTACCTTGAATTGCCGGTTCGAATTTCATAAATGATTCAAAAAATAATTTATCCGAAGGATAATCTACATAGTTATAATCTTTAATAGACCATTTTTGCATTATTTTTTGTTTGTATGCATCCAGAGTACCATTTGCCTTGAGCGCAGAAAATAAGGACCAGTTTCCTGAATTTTCTTTTACTTTTCTCACGTCCATGGTTTCTGTGTTGAGGTAGAAATCCTCTTTTATGGCGTGTTGCAATAAGGGTTCGGCATAAATTGATCCTGAGAAATGGTGGTGTAAATCCCCACCTTTAGGCATTTGCGAAAAAAAAGCAGTAAGTTCTACGTCATTATTTCTTATTTTTTCAAAGTAAGTATCAGCGTTTTGTGCGTAAACAGTGTTTAAGAGAAATGCAACTAATAGGGTATATACTAATTTCATATTTTTTAATTAAAGCTTAGGTAATGTCCTGACTTCCTGAAAAAGAAAATGGTTGAAGAAAGCCGTTCTTAAAAATGTTTCTATTTTTAAGGGAATGTAATAGTTTGCAAAAATAAGCATTTTCATTATCTGTTTTGGCTACTGATAAAAAAGTTTATTTTGAGTGCTTTATTGCAACTCAAAAACTAATTTTTCTAAAAAAGTATTGTTTAATTTTTTAGTCATTTTACTTTTTTTCTTGTTCCAATTTTGATAATAATTTTTGTTAGATAGGCTTGTATTTATTTAGATTTCATGATGGCTTCGGCTGCAAGTCTACCTGTTTTCATAGCAGCATTTATAGACCCATTGAGTAAGTTGTCTCCACAAATAAATACATTTTCGGATAATTTAAGTTCTTCATTAGATAGTTTATTTCGAACCGATTCTTGGTTAGGCAATGCATATTCTATTTGGTATGATTTAATCATTTTCCAAGATTCAACTTGGTTGCCATACCATTGTTTCAATTCTCGTTTCATGTTTTCCGCTAGGGTATTATCGTCAACAGTAGGGATACCATTGTAGGAAACGGAAATAAGTATTTTACCTTGTGGAGCGTATGCCTTAGACACATTAGTCATTACGGTCATGTTATTTACCCATTTTTTATGAGTAGAAGCATTTAGAACAACGACTGCTTTGTTTGTGGGAGCTTTTTCGGCCACAAAGTAGATGTTGGTTACTTGTTGTGATTGCATTTTTTGATTTGGAAAATGCGTTTTAGTTAATAAATTTGCTTGAGTAGCCAATAAAATTTGGTTAGCTTCAAAAACTTTTCCATCATCAGTTGTTACTGTATTGCTATCTACTTTTGTTACTTTAGTATTGTATAATATACTGCCTTCAGGGAGCATTTTTACTAATTGTTTCGGGATTTCTTCCATGCCTAACTCAGGTACGGCAACATCACCATCTGAAAACATTTTCATCACAAAATCAAACATCCTGCTAGAAGTTTTTAAGTCGTTTTCGAGAAAAATCCCGGATAGGAAGGGAGCATAAAAACGTTCTATCATTTTTGAACTAAAACCATATTCTTTTAATTGTTGTAAAGTAGTTTGTTCTTTTTGTTCAAAAATTGCTTCAATAGTTTGTTTTTGAAGTTTGTTTTTGAGCCACAACGTATTCAGTTTGTCTTTTATAGATCCCACAGGTGCAAATAGTGTTGCTAGTGTTGCTGATGGTCTTCTAAAAGGATCAGCAATTTCAAAGCTCCCCTTGTCATAGAGTACAGTAGCACCTGGTAGCATTTTCTTTAGATTCAAGGCTTTATAATCCAGCAAAGCTTTCGTTTCTGGATAAGCAGTCAATAAAACCTGAAAACCTCTATCAAAAAGGAAACCGTCTTTTGAATCTGTTTTTATTCTTCCTCCTGCGCGATCACTACTTTCTAAAATCAGTACTTTTCTACCTTGACGGTGTAAATAAACCGCTGCTGTTAATCCTGATATTCCTGCTCCTATGATTATAACGTCTTGTTTCATAATATAAATTTAGACAAAAATAATTCAATTAAATTGTATTTTACTCTTGCAAATAAGATGATTTTTATTCAGAATAATCTAAGTCAGTGTCAAAAGTTTCTTTAAGTTTAAAAAGCGCTACTAATGCAATAATTGAGAGTAATGTACCCACCACCATAGCCGCAAGGATAATATTTCCATTAAAAAAACGGTCTCTAAAAAAACTATAAACGAGTAAGATTACAGGGAGAGATCCTCTAACAAAATTAGGCACTGTTGTAGTTACTGTTGCCCGAATATTAGTGCCAAATTGTTCTGCAGCAATTGTTACAAATAGCACCCAGTATCCTACAGAAAATCCCATCAAAAAACACAATGCATAAAAGACCGTTGTAGTTACACTAAATGCGTTTAAGAAAATAAATACCATAATTAAATTTAAAAGTAGAAAAATAGTCATCACAATTTTTCTGCTTTTTAACCACTGACTTATTAATCCACTTGCAATATCACCAAAAACGAGTCCTCCGTAGCACCACGCAATAGCTTTACCAGCTGCAATTGTTTCGTAACCTTGTACTCCAAGAGCTTTTGCAAATTCTGGCGAAAAAGTAATTAGCACTCCTACCAAAAACCACAACGGAACTCCAATAAGAATGCATTGTACATATTTGTAAAATCTAGTTTTATTGGAAAACAAAGACAGGAAATCGCCTTTTTTTTCGTTGCTTTTATGTACTTCTTGAAACATTTTTGATTCTGAAATTTTAATTCTTAAAAAAAGAAGTAACAATCCTAAAATTCCACCCGCATAATAGCACAAGCGCCAATCTTGAAAAACTTGGTATACTAAATACGCAGCTACAGCTCCCGAAACACCTACAGAGGCTACAATCATAGTACCATATCCTCTTTTTTCTTTAGGTAAACTTTCAGTAACTAAGGTAATTCCCGCGCCTAATTCTCCGGCAAGGCCAATGCCAGCAATTAATCTCCAAAAAGCATATCCATCTACTGTGGTGACCATACCATTAGCAATATTAGCTACAGAATACATAATTATGGAACCAAATAAAACAGAAATCCGTCCTTTTTTATCACCAAGAATGCCCCAAAGAATTCCTCCAAAAAGCATCCCAAACATTTGCATGCTTATCAAATATTCACCTTGGTTACGAATGGCATCTCCTGTAATTCCTAAATCAATAAGGCTATCTGTTCGAACAATTCCAAAAAGTAATAAGTCATAAATATCTACAAAATAGCCTAAGGCTGCCACAATAACAGCTGCATTTAGTATTCGAGTTGGTTTTTCTGTTGCTATCATGCTTGTTTTATTTTCAATTGCATTAATAAGTCAGTTTGTTGTTCTTCACCCATTAAAAAAATGTGCTTGTCAAATTCAATAAATCCATTTTTTCTATAGAATTGCAATGCTCTATGATTTTCCTCCCAAACGCCTAACCAAATGTAATTGACCTGCTTTTCATGACCCATTTGTAATGCAAAATCAAATAATTGTTGGCCAATATTTTTTCCGTGATAGGATTGTAATACATAAATTCTGTGTATTTCAAGCGCATTCGTCTCTTGTGGCTCTGTTTGAGCCTCGCCAGTGTTTAACTTGAGATAACCCACAACTTCATTATTTAAAAAAGCCATAAAAAATTCCGATGAGGGATGTTTTAACTCTTTTGTTAATTGTTCAATATTTAATTTTTCTGTAATGTAAGAATTAATATTTTCGGGGGTATTGACAGCTGCGAATGTTTCAGTAAAGGTTTGTGTGCTTATTTTTTGTAACAGCGAAAGGTCTTTTAATGTGGCTTTTTTTATTTGGATATTGTGCATAGAAATGGTTCTGGTTTTTACCAAAAATAAATAAAATTCCGATTGATTTTTATAATCTATGACACTATTCGACAAATCAATTTAAAGATTCTTGAAATCTAATTTTCAATTAGTACTTTTGGGATTACTAATAAAAAAGAGTTCGAGAAGAATATTGTGTATGAAAATTGTGATATCGCCAGCTAAATCCTTAGATTTTGAGAAGAAATTACCCGTTGAAACGTTTACTAAGTCTATTTTCTTAAAAGAGTCAGCTGAAATTCATTCAGTTTTGAAAGAAAAAAAACCAGCTGATTTATCAGTATTAATGAGTATTTCAGAGAAACTTGCAGATCTCAACTGGAAACGAAATCAAGAATGGAAAACTCCATTTACTCCTAAGAATGCTCGTCCAGCAGTATACACTTTTGATGGAGATGTGTACCTAGGATTAGATGTATTCACCCTTACGCCATCAAAAATAGAAGTCTTACAGGACAAATTACGCATCCTATCAGGATTGTACGGTGTGTTAAAACCATTAGACTTGATCCAAGCGTACCGATTAGAAATGGGTACTAAATTACCCATTGGCGAAAGCAAAAACTTATATGAGTTTTGGAAGCCTACTATTACTAAGGCTTTAAATAAGGAGCTAAAAGAAGGGGAGTTGTTTGTAAACTTAGCGAGTACAGAATACTTTTCGGCAGTTGATGTAAAGGCGTTAAAAGTTCCCGTCATTACTCCTGAGTTTAAAGATTATAAAAATGGTAAACTCAAGATTATTAGTTTTTTTGCTAAAAAAGCCCGTGGCATGATGGTGCGTTATATCATAGATACCAATGCAGAAACTATTGAGGATTTAAAAGGCTTTAATTATGATGGATATCAATTTGATGCCACAGAGTCAAAAGGCAATAACTTAGTTTTTACAAGATAGAAGAAAAACCGTTAATCTAGATTAACGGTTTTTTATTTTAATGCATAGCATCAGCGGGATTTATTTTATTTTTTCCTTTTTTTATCAAAAGGATAAATGGAATACAAAATAAGAACAACGCTCCTAGATACATGAAAATATCCATGTAAGATAGTACTGAACTTTGAACCATGACTTTGTATTCTATAGCTTTATAGGCTTTTGCCAATGCTTCGTTCTCAGGATACCCCTTAGACATGAAACCTAATTTAAACTGCTGTACAGTTTTTTGTACCTCAAAGGATGTTTTGTCTAAGTGTGCAATTAAATTTACTCGATGTTCTTGATTGAATCGAGCAATAAACGTGGTTATAATGGCAATTCCAAAAGATCCACCTAACTGGCGCATCATTCCTGTAAAAGCAGCTCCTTCGCCAATTCCTTTTCCTTTTAAAGTAGATAATGAAAGCGTTGAAATAGGGACAAACAATAATCCCAAACTAATTCCTCGTAGGATAAGTGGCCAGTACAAATGTTCCCCTGCAGAGTCAGGAGTTATAACACTTTGCATCCAAAAAGTAAAAAAGAAAAATAACAAAAATCCGGCAGCAACCATATACGTTTGTGGAAATCCTCTTTGAATCAATTTCCCTATAAAGGGCATCATGATTCCTATTGTAATGGAGCTAGGAATAAGCAACAATCCTGCATCTAGAGCGCTCCAACCCAATACTGATTGTGTATAGATAGGAATTATAAAAGTTGAACCGTATAAACCAAAACCTAGGATAAAACACATGATAGTTCCTATTTTTAGATTTGTATCTTTTAAAACCCTAAGATTTACAATAGGATATTCATACGTAAGTTCTCTCCAAATAAAAAGTAATAAACCAAATACAGTTATTACGCTCAAAGTTATAATAGTAGTATTATTGAACCAATCATCTTGCTGCCCGTGTTCTAGAACGTATTGTAAGGAACCTATAAATGCGGTTAATAGTATAATACCCCACCAGTCTACTTGGCTTGCTTTTAGTTTGTTACCATATTTTGGACTTTTTACAAAAGACAGGGTTAATAACGTAGCAATAATTCCTAAGGGTATGTTGATGTAAAAAATGAAAGGCCATGAAAAATGATCTACAATATATCCACCAAGTGGCGGTCCAAGTGTAGGTCCTACAATTACGCCCATGCCGTATATAGCTTGAGCCATTCCTCTTTTTGCTATAGGATAACTTTCAGTAATAATGGTTTGTGCTGTAACTAATAAGGCTCCACCACCTAATCCCTGAATAAACCTAAAAGTAACGAGTTCCCATATATTACTTGCGTTTCCACATAAAAAGGAGGAAACCGTAAATATAATTATGGAAACAGCAAAATAATTTCTTCGACCAAATTGTTGTGACAACCAGCTTGTCATGGGGATCACAATTACATTTGCAATTGCATAAGCCGTTATTACCCAAGCCACATCAGTAAGTGATGCTCCTAAGCTTCCGCGCATATTGTTTAACGCCACGTTTACAATGGTGGTATCTACAATTTCCAGCATTGCACAAAGTACTGCCGTAATTGTTATTATGATACGTCTAAAACCGTATTCTACTAAATCATCTTCTCCCGATTCAACCATTTTATAACTAAGTGTAAACTATCATTAGAGTTAAATTTTGCCGTCTTTATCAGTTCCAGATTAACATTTTAAAATGCTTAATCTATTCTAACATCAACATCTACATTCATACCAGGACGCAATAATTTAATTTTCTCTGCATCATTTGTTGGGTCTAAACTAATTTTAACTGGTAATCTTTGAATTGTTTTTACAAAATTTCCGGTGGCATTATCTGGCGGAAGCAAAGAAAATTTAGAACCCGTAGCAGGAGAAAAGGAAGTTAAGGTCCCTTGGAAATCATAATCTGGATAAGCATCAACTTTTACAGTAACTTTTTGGCCAACTACCATTTTGTTTAGTTGAGTTTCCTTAAAATTAGCAACTACCCATGCTTCATTATTATTGATGATGTAAAATAAAGATTGTCCAGGTTGTACTAGTTGTCCAGGTTGTATGTCTATTTTAGAAACTTGTCCATCTATTGCTGCAGTGATAACGGTGTAGGATAAGTTAAGCTTAGCAGCATCAAGTAATGCTCTTGCGCGTTTAATATTGGCAGCAGCTACTTCGGTTTGTTTGTTAGAAACTTTTGATTTTGCAACAGTAACTGATTTTTGAAAAGCGCTGGCTCGTTCTTGTTGTTGTAAAACACGAACCTGATTTTCGGCTTCCAATTTAGCTGCTAGTGCTTGCTCATATTGTTGTTTAGTTATAGAGTGGCTTTTGTATAAATTCTCATAACGAATGTAATCACTCGTTACACGATCTAATCTTATTTTTGCAGTTTGAATGTTACCACCAGCAAAAAGCACATTAGCATCAGATACTGATATGCTTGCAAGTGCGCTACCAATATCAGCTTTTGATACCTCTAAATTGCCTTCTGCGCCTACAAGCGCAGCGGTAGCTTCATCAATTTTTAATAAATAATCTCTTTTATCAATTGTAAAAAGTGTGTCTCCTTTTTTTACAAAATCATTATCCTTAATATAGACTTTATCTACATATCCAGAAACTCTAGGGATAATTGGGTTCATTTTCTTTTCAATTTGTGCATCATCAGTTTCTTCATGTGCTATTGAATGCATGTATTTAAAAGTACCATATCCGCCACCCAAAACTACCAATGCTACAAGGATAATTATAAATTTCGTGTTTGTTTTTTTCTTTTCCATGGTAGTAGTTTATTTATGAGCGAGATTGAATGATTGTGATAATTGACCTGTAACCGAGAGTAACTCGTAATATTTTTGAATACTATTGGCTTTCGCCAAAGCTTTATTAATTTTTGAATTGAGTTGCTCTACATCAGCTTCAAGCAGATCATTTGTGTCAGATAGTCCGTTGTCGTATTTATCTTTAACAATACGATAATTTTCTGTGGCTTGCTCTTGTGCCTCCTCATAAACTAGAGTTTGTTTTAAAGCAAGATCATAGTCCTCAATGGCTTTTTTGACTTGTGTCCGAATATAATCCGTTAAAATTGCTTCGTTATTTTGCACTTCTATAACTTTATTTTCAGCAATTTTCACCAAAGTTCCGTTTTTCAAAAGCATACTTAAATCATACGAAATTCCTACGCCCACATTCATAGCATTTTGAACTGTTATGACATTGCTTAAGTCTAGTGCCGTGTATCCGCCCACAAGCGCTATAGTAGGATAGTAGGAACCTTTAGATATTTTTACATTAGTTTCGCTGGCTTTTACTTGATGTTGTAACGCTTTTAAATCTTTTCTATTTTCTAAGGCTGGCAATTCGTTTGTGGGCACATTTGTCATTTTAAAATCAGCAAAATCAGCTTCTCTAATTTCAAGTTGCGTTTCTGGATTTAATTTTAACAGCGTAGTTAAATAAAAATTGATCGTTTTTAAGTTGTTTGTGGTTTCATCTAATGATAACTGAATTTTAGAAACTTGAAGTTTAGATTTCAACAAATCATTTCTAGGAATGATACCGTTTTTTTCAAGTTCAATAAAATCCTTTACTCTTTGTTTGGCACTTTTTTGATTTTCCTTTAAAATTTCAATTGTTTTTTGCGCTTTGTATAAACTTGCATAATACTCAATTACTCGTAAAGCAATTTCCTCTTTGGTCTGTTCTGCATTTGCTATTTCAGCTTGGTACAAATAGTCCTGAGCTTTAATGCTATTTTGGAGTTTAAATCCAGCAAAAACTGGAACTGTTGCATTCAATTGTCCTACCATCAATTGGTTGACCACTGGCATTTGTTGTGGATCATTACTTTGATTTAACTTAAAATTGATACCTGCATTTGCTAAACGTTGGTATTGCCCTGAAAGTTTTAAATCTGGATATTGATTGTTTTTCGTGGCTTGTAACTCAAGTTTTTTTGTTTTGATCTTAGTGTTAGCTAAAGTAATCTCATTACTTTTACTCCAAGCCATGTCTATTGCATCAGTAAGCGTAAGACTTGTTTTCTGTTGTGCTTCTACAGCTGAAATTCCAATGAAGAAAATCCCAAAGAGCATGAATTTACTAGCTTTCATATATTAGCAAGGCTTTTATTGTTTGTTGAATGTGATTAGTCAAATTGGTCTTGATATAATTGTTATATAAATCCTCTGTTTTTAAATTCAATAAATTCTCAAAAAAAGGTTTGTTCATGTGGAAATGAAAAAAAGTTCCTAAAATAGTTGGTGTTATAAGAGGTATAATAACATCTTTTCTAAAAATTCCTTTTTTTTGTCCTTCTTCAATAATCAATTCTAGGGATTTTAAATTTCCTTTTCTAAGTTCAGAGAATGCTTGAATGTTTTGTTCTCTTTTTTTTGATGTAAATTCAAAATGTAAAATGCGATAGATACCTTTATTAAGATTTATTCTATCAATATATAGTGCTATTAATTTATTTATTTTTTCCAGAGGCTCTATTTCTTCTTGAAGGAGTTTGTCCAATTGGAGTTTTAAATCTGAAGTGCGGTAGACAATTAAGGATTCAAGCAAACGTTCTTTCGAACCAAAATAATAGGAAACCATAGCCACATTAATTTGGGCTAGTTTAGCAATGTTCCGTATTGAGGTACCGTCAAATCCTTTTTCAGAGAATAGAGTTTCTGCAACTTCTAGAATTTGAATCTGTTTGTCATTAAAATTACTTTTCAAAAGAATCTTTTTTAGATGAAACAAAATTAAACATGTGTTTAAATTAAACAGTTGTTTAATTTTTATTTAACTTTTATTTAACAAAAATTAATTATTCAATGTTTTAATGTATTAACTTAAATTTATGAACGTTCATTCTTTTTTAGTATTACTTTTGTATTGTAATAAAATAAGATTTCAACAAAAATTAGGATATGGCTAAGCTACAAAAAAGTATTAACAAACGTCTAGCGCTTTTAAAAGCTACTTTACAGCTTGTTAATAATGGAGGAATTCAAGGGGCATCCATGGCTAAAATTGCCAAAGAAGCATCTATATCACCCGCTACCATTTATCTTTTTTTTGATAGCAAACAAGAATTGCTCAATCAGTTGTATCTTTCTGTAAAATCTAATTTTGCTCAATTAGCATTTAGTTCACATGCGCAAGAGGATACTATTCCCAAACAGTTTGAAACCATTTGGCACAACATGGCACAATATAAATTAGCACATCCAGAGGAAGCATCATTTTTGTCGCAATGTGATAACACCCCTATGATTGATGATCAAACCAGACAAGAAGGATTGCTTTTCCTGACTCCACTTTTTGATTTATGGAAAGCAGGAATACAGGCAGGAATCATAAAGGAATATTCACCTTATTTATTATACGCACACACTATTTATCCCATGGCGTTCTTAATGAACATGCACAATAACCAGCTTTGTATTGTTACTCAAGACCTATTAAACAGTAGTTTTAAAATGGCTTGGGATAGCATCAAAGCATACTAATTTTTAAATACTTAATACTTTATATAAAATGGAATTAATAGATAAATTGAAATGGAGATATGCCGCAAAGGCAATGAACGGTGAAAAAGTTTCACAAGAAAAAATTGATGCCATTCTAGAAGCTGCTATTTTAGCACCAACATCAAGTGGTTTACAGCCTTTTGAAATAATGGTAGTTACTAATCAAGAGATTAAAGAGAAAATAAGAGTTATAGGATGGAATCAATCAGTAATTACAGATTGTTCGCATTTGCTTGTTTTTGCTGCTTGGGACACGTATACCGCAGAGCGTATCAATACCATGTTTGATCTTACAAATGAGATTCGTGGTTTTAAAAATGAAGGATTTGAAAATTACAGACAAATGCTTTTAAACAGTTATCCACAAAAAGATCCAGAAGTTAACTTTCAACATGCTGCAAGACAAGCGTATATTGCTTTTGCAATGGCTATTGCAGCGGCTGCTTTTGAGGGTGTAGATACCACGCCTATTGAAGGTTTTGATCCTGATGCTCTTGATGAAATTTTAGGTTTAAGAGAAAAAGGACTTAGAAGTTGTGTTATACTGCCTGTAGGGTACCGTGATGCTAAAAATGACTGGTTAGCAGACTTAGTAAAAGTTAGAAAGAGTAAATCAGATTTGGTAACTTTTATAGACTAATTCTAAGAAAATAATCTTTTGAAGAATCTCTCCAAGTAGGAGAGATTTTTTTGTTTATGATGGAAAATCATTTTTTAATTAGAACGTAATTTGTGAATATCTATTTGAAAAAAAAGGTAATTTTTTTTCTTTAAAAATTATCTTTGGCATCCTAAAAAATAATTGAAATGAGTAATATTTGGTACGAATGCAAAGTAAAATATAGAAAAACAGATGAGACTGGTGGTCAAAAAATTACGACTGAACCGTATCTGGTTGATGCTCTATCGTATACAGAAGCCGAAAGTAGAATTAATGAAGAAATGGCAGCATATATTAGTGAAGAATTTAAAATCACCAATATTAAAGTGGCCAATTATGCAGAAATCCACCCTTTTGAAAATGCAGACAGATGGTTTCGTTCTAAAGTTTCACTAGTTGCTTATGATGAAGAGAGCGGAAAGGAACGCAAGACAAATATGTACATGTTAGTTCAAGCCAATGATGTACGTGAAGCCTATGACAATACAATAACAATCATGAAAGGAACCATGGGTGATTACACCATTCCTGCCGTATCTGAGTCAGCTATTATGGATGTTTTTCCTTATTTCAGTGGTGATGAAGGGGAACTTGAGCAATTAGAACGATTTAATGCCTTAAAAGCTTCAAAGCCAGATTCTACACCAGAAATAGAAGATCACATGGAATTTATAGCCGAAGCAGAGGAAGAAACTATAGCATAATTGGAAGCTTAGTTTATTAATTATAGCTATACTTTTTAAACACGGTTTACAAACCTCTTCTTTGCTATCAGTAAAAACATAAGGGATATGTAAACCGTTTTTATTTTTCAGACGGATTACGGTTTTAGTATTTTTTCAAAAGCTTTTCGAGGACTTCCTCTAAAAAAAACTTCGCCGCAATATTGATAGTCTAAATTCTCAAAGAGGTGCAACATAGGCAGGTTATCAAAGTTGGTATCTGCTTTTATGCTATAGATGTTTTTTTCAAGTGCTAGTTCTTCAACATATTTTAAAATCATTTTTGCAAGTCCTTTTCCTGTTTGGCTTTCGCCAATGGCAATGCGGTGTACCACCAGGAAGTCGTTATTTGTCAGCCATTTTCCTTGAATATTTTCATAAGCAGGCTCATCATTAATATATACTGCTGTATAGCCTATGATAGTTTGATCTTGTACTAAAACATACCCAGCGCCTTTTAAAATATCGTTGTTTACAATTTCTGGATTGGGATAACCATCTTGCCATTGTGTGCTTCCGTCATTTTTTCTTCGCAAAATAGCGTGTTGCAAAATGGTCCAAATTGCAGTAGCATCTGTTTGATTTGCCTTTCTAAAATGAATACTCATAAGTTTCTAAATTTAATGAATAGGGTTCAATAATATTTGCCCAATCAAACTTTTCTTGACAGTTTAAAATACAATTGGTGACACTATTTGTGTTGGTTGATTATTTTTTGACTTTTGGTTTGTATGGCTTTGTGTAGTTTTTTCCAGTTGATGTCATATTCAATGTGAAATGTGTCTTCTTCATTTCCAGCAGGGAAATAAGCTGTTGCTTTACTCTTTTCTAATTTTTTATTAGCAAACGAATAAATAATTTGCTTTAAAGGCTTAGCATCTAATCCGTCAGAATTTCCCATATACGTTAGATAAAACTCAGGAATGCCATCTTTATTTTCATCAGATATGCTACAATTTTTATAATCAAATTCAGGCCAATAAATTTCATTTCCAAAATCTTGAAACAACACTTTTTCTACTACGCCTCCATGATCATACGCTAAAATAATAGCGTATAAATGATGTGTGCTGTAGGTTGTTGTATCAATTGCCTGCTCCGTTTTAGGGGGATAAGCATTGGAATTTTCAGTTGTTTTCCATTTTTTAGTAGCCATGTTATATTCCTCTTCAACACTTACATTCTTAAAGTTTATTGTTCGTGTTAATTTTAATATTTTTTTCTTAAAAATGAAATCAAATGATCCAAAAGTGCCTGTGCTGTGAACAATCATAGTTGTTTTTCCATATTTTTTTGACTCATAATCAAATGAGATTACATCATTTATAGAATTAAAGGATGCTTCGTTTTTTGGATAGAAATAGCTTACTTCTATCGGTTTTAATTGTCCAAAACTAAAATGATAAACGACGAGTAACAGAATGGTCAAATAATTTTTGTGCATGTTGAATCATTTTTCAATAAGGTTTATTTTCCAGAAATGGGACTGTTGAAAACGCCAACAGCTAGTTCTGCCCACAATAGCAGAAAGGCAAGTATAACAAACAGCAGGATTAAAAATCTAAATTTTGTTTTTTGGAGCCAATGCAAAATAAACATAATAATTAGTGCTGTAAATGATAACAAAAGTGCTGCCACAGCAAAATCAAATAAAGACCACTGCACTTCTTTTGTAAATTGCATAGCAATTAAAGGAGCAAGTAGGAGCAATAAAAATGAAATAATTATTGCGAATTTTTTTCTCGTGGTTATTTGCATTATAATACAATATTACTTGAATCTAAAGTAGTAAAATTAATCAAAAAAATAGCGCCATATCATGATTGAAAGCTCAATGTATGACGCATCTCTTTTTTGTTCTTCATTGGTAACACCAAAAAATATTCATAAAATAACTTTGGTTACGAAAGCATTTCCGCTTTTTTTTAAATAGAGGTTTTATTTGACTACCTAATTGGTAACAATACTGTTTTTTGCCACAGATTTGAAAGCTTTTCACAGAGTACTCCGCATCCGATTTCACTTTTTCTTGGATCTGTAACATAAAATAAAGTTAGACCAACAGTTTGTCAAATTATTTTAAAAAATTTCTCAAATCCTCATACGTTTTTATTTTAACACTCACTTTTTCTTTACCTAAAACATTTTCTATTTGGATTGGTATGGGTAATGTAATATTTAATGCTGACTCTACAGTGTCTAAAAATTTTATAGGATGTGCAGTTTCTAAGAAAACGCCAATTGCATCCGGGTAGTTTTGTAATTCTTTTTTTAATCCAAGATAGCCCACAGCTCCATGAGGTTCTGCAATATAGCCGCTGGTGTCATAAATCGTTTTCATGGACTCTAAAGTTTCAGCATCAGAGAATGTAAACGAAGAAAAATCTTTTTTGAATTGCTCCAAATCATTTTGGTACATTTCCTGAATTCGAATAAAATTACTTGGATTCCCGACATCCATTGCATTCGAAATTGTAGCTTTGGAAGGTTTTGGATCGTAAATTCCGTTTTCTAAAAATCTCGGAACGGTATCATTTACATTCGTTGCAGCTACAAAATGTTCAATGGGTAATCCCATTTTTTTTGCAATAATCCCTGCGCAAATATTCCCAAAATTCCCACTTGGACAAGAGAAAATTAAAGATTTATTATGTTTCTTTAATTCCTTATAAGCAAAGAAGAAATAAAACATTTGCGGCAACCAGCGCGCAATATTTATGGAATTTGCAGATGTTAAGTTTTTATGTTGTAGACTTTCGTCCAAAAACGCTTTTTTCACCATATCTTGACAATCATCAAAAACACCATCCACTTCTAGCGCTTTAATATTTTGTCCCAAAGTGGTCAATTGTCGTTCTTGAATATCGCTCACTTTACCCGATGGATATAGTATAATAACTTCAACGCCTTTTACCCCAAGGAAACCACTGGCTACAGCACCACCTGTATCGCCAGAGGTGGCAACTAGAACCGTATTTTTACTATCGGACTTATCTTTATTGAAATACCCCAAACAACGAGACATGAATCGCGCGCCTACGTCTTTAAAGGCCATTGTTGGGCCATGAAACAATTCAAGAGAGTAAATGTTCTTTTCAACTTCAACAATAGGGAAATCAAAGCATAATGTTTCGGTGATGATTTGTTTTAAAGTAGTTTCTGGAATTGCATTACCTACAAATTGTTGAATCGCTTCAAAAGCTATTTCCTCGTTACTTAAATTTTCGATGGTTTCAAAAAAAGTAGTTGTTAACGGTGTAATGGTTTCTGGAAAATACAATCCTTTATCAGATGCTAATCCTTGTATTACAGCTTCTTTGAAAGAAACCTTGGGTGCGTTATGGTTTAAACTGTAGTATTTCATTTTTATTTGCTTTACGCAGTATGCTTTATGCAGTAAGCTTTTTGCCTAATGCCTAATGCTTAATGCTTATAAAATTATTTTCATTCCCTCATCATTTACTTTTGAAACGTGAATTTCATAGGGCACATTCATTTCTTCAAATACGGCACTCATAGCTGTTGCTACTTTATTGGCAGTTTCTATACCTTTACTTAAAGCAAAAATAGAAGGACCGGAACCTGATATTCCTGAACCTAATGCGCCATGCTCGTATGCCGTTTTCTTGATTAAATCAAATCCAGGAATCAACACACTGCGCAAGGGTTCTATGATTTCGTCATGCAAGGATCTGCCTATTAATTCATAATCTTTAGTGTACAAACCTGCCACTAATCCGCCTACATTTCCCCATTGAATGATGGCACTTTTTAAGGAAACAGTTTGTTTTAACACCGATCGTGCATCTGATGTTTTCAATTCAATTTGAGGATGTACCACGGTGGCGAACAATTCAGATGGACTTTCTATTCTTATAATATCCAGTGGATTTGAACTTCGTACCAATGTAAAACCTCCCAAAAGGGCAGGAGCAACGTTATCAGCATGGGCATTTCCACTGGCTAATTTTTCACCTTGCATCGCAAATACAACCAATTCTTTTCTAGTAAATGGACGTCCCAATAATTCATTAATTCCAAAAACAGCACCTGCTGAACTCGCGGCACTGCTCCCAATTCCGCTTCCCGCTTTGATGTTTTTGTAAATTTCGATTTCAAAAC
Organism: Flavobacterium sp. FPG59; assembly: GCF_002150205.1. NCBI lineage: Bacteria > Pseudomonadati > Bacteroidota > Flavobacteriia > Flavobacteriales > Flavobacteriaceae > Flavobacterium > Flavobacterium sp. FPG59. Next base: position 21,837 of record NZ_MTCA01000027.1, read on the forward strand.
CAAATTCGGTTTCAACCGCTTCCAGCATTGCCAAAGCGGAGACTCCGGCAACATTTTTTTCGGTTTCCAATGGTAAATCAGCACCTACAATTTTAGTGATGCGAATGCCTTTGATATTTGATTTTCTGATAACCATTTCGTCACCAGCTGTATCAAGACACAAACCTAACACATCAAAGCCACAAGAGAGATTAGCAATTGTAGCTGGGCAAAATATTTTTATTTCATTCATATTATTTTTGTTTCAGGTTTCAGGTTCTAAGCTTAAAGTTTTCACGAAACTTGAAACTTTAAACCTGAAACTAAATTTTTAAATATTTCCAATTCTTATTACATCTGCAAAAATCCCCGAAGCGGTAACGGCAGCTCCCGCGCCAGCGCCTTTGATTAATAAGGGTTGGTCTACGTAACGATCTGTAAAGAACAATACAATATTGTCTTTTCCTTCCAAATTGTAAAAAGGATGGTCTTTAGGTATGAATCGCAATCCAACATTAGCTTTTCCGTCTTCAAATTGCGCTACATATTTTAATCGTGATTCTTTGCTTAATGCTTCTTTGTAAATGGATTCAAAATGTGCCGCATGTGTTTGTAAGGATTTGAAAAAAGCTTCATTATTAGTTGTCTCCAAACATTCAGCAGGCATGAACGATTCGTTTACAATTTCGTCAATTTCCATTTTATAACCGCTTTCACGAATCAGGATTAATATTTTTCTAGCTACGTCAATTCCGCTCAAATCTATCTTAGGATCTGGCTCTGTAAATCCTTGTACACCAGCTTCTTTAACTACATCATGAAAAGTGTTGTTTTCATCGAAATTATTAAAAATGAAGTTCAAACTTCCTGATAAAACAGCTTGAATTTTATTGACTTTATCGCCAGAAGCAACTAGATTTTTTACGGTATCAATAATGGGTAGACCTGCACCTACATTAGTTTCAAAAAGAAAAGGCGCATTGTATTGCCTTGATAATTTTTTTAATTTTTTGTAGTTTTCGTATCCAGATGCACAAGCAATTTTGTTGCAGGTTACAACAGCAATATTGTTTTTTAAATAGTGTTCATACGTTTGTGATACACTCTCATTAGCAGTAATATCAACAAAAATACTGTTGCGTAAATTCAGATTTTTAATTTGTTCAAAAAACAGATTTTGGTTCGCTTCTTCTCCCGTTTCTAATACAAATTTCCAATCTTTAAGAGAAATACCATCTTCATCAAAATACATTTTTCGGGAATTTGACAAGGCTATAACGCGAAGGTTAATTTTTAATTTTTCTTTAAGGAATTTCTTTTGTTGGTGAATTTGTTCAATGAATTTTTCACCTACATTACCCACGCCCATTACAAATAAGTTGAGTTGCTTGGTGTTTTCTTCAAAAAAGTTTTCGTGTAAAACATTTAATGCTTTTTTTACATCTCTTTCATTGATTACCGCCGAAATATTTCTTTCTGAAGCACCTTGAGCAATTGCTCTGATGTTAACGTTGTTTTTACCTAAAGTACTAAACATTCTACCGCTCAAACCTTGATGGTTCTTCATGTTTTCGCCAACTAAGGCTATTATACAAAGATTTTGTTCAACAATACATGGATTAACTTTATTTTGCAGAATTTCAATTTCAAATGCGGCGTTAATTGCATTCTCGGCTAAAGCTGCATCTGAATTTAAAATTCCGATACAAATAGAATGCTCAGATGAAGCTTGAGTAATAAAAATCACGTTTATTTTATGATGTGATAATACTTCAAAAAGCCTTTTGGAAGAACCAGAAACACCAATCATTCCAGATCCTTCAAGCGTAATCAATGTAATGGCATCAATATGTGTGATTCCTTTTACAGGATTGGATGATGCTGTAATTTGGTTCGAAATGTATGTTCCTTCGGCTTCTGGTTCAAAAGTATTTTTGATTAAAATAGGAATGTTTTTTCTTAAAACAGGCTGTATTGTTGGCGGATACAAAACTTTAGCGCCAAAATGGGATAACTCCATGGCCTCTTGATAGGAAATGTATGCTATGGGTTTAGCTTGTTTTACAATTTTAGGGTTTGCGGTAAACATTCCGTTAACATCAGTCCAAATTTCAAGTTCCTTTACATTAAGTGCGCCCGCAAGAATAGCTGCCGTATAGTCAGACCCTCCGCGACCTAAAGTTGTATTGATTCCGTCTAATGAAGCAGCAATAAAACCTGGCATTACAACTACCTGTTTATCATTTGACTCGAAAAATTCATTAATCAGTTTATTTGTTACTTCAAAATTTACCGTTGCTTTTCCAAAATCAGCATTGGTTTTGATTAATTCCCTACTGTCTTTGTAACCACTATTTGGGATTATTTGCTGCATTCCTTCGGATATGATAAATGAAGAAAGCAACTCACCAAAACTTAAAATTGTATCGGATGTTCTAGCAGATAATTCACCTAAAAGGTAGCAACCATCAAGTAAAGTTTCAAGATGATTAATAATTCTTTTCACGTGGCTTAGCAAACCGCTTTGCTCTTGAATAGGGATGAGTTCTTTTAAAACGTCAAGGTGTTTCTTTTCAATTTCAACAAGAATTGTTTTGTAATTTTCATCTCCATGAGCGGCTTTTTGTGAAGCAAGTTGCAGCATATCAGTAACTTTGCTAAAAGCAGATACTACTACAAGGATTTGTTGACCTTGGGATTGAATCTTGACAATGGACATCATCAATTTTATATTTTGCGCATTGGCCACAGAAGTGCCTCCAAATTTGAGTACTTTCATTTTTTATAGTGTTTGGTTTTTTAGAATCGAATGATCTTGATGGGTGTAAATTGTTGTGTCATGATTACAACATAAATTTATCACCTGCAAAATTGACTTTTTACAAAGTATACGTATAGGATTATATGTAAATAGATACCCCTAAGGGGTAGTAGTAGTTGATGTAAAAGTAAAAGCAACAAAAGTTACTTCCCATAATTGGGTAGTAGCCGTAGAGTTATATGTTGCTTTGTTGTAGATCATTTGTTTTTCAAAAATACAGTATTTAGTTTAAAATGAGCATGTTTATTGTATTTTTATGAAATATGAATTTTGTAAAGCGTAAATTGTAGATATCTAAATTAGATGTAATAAATTGTATTTATAATCATGAGATTCGTATTTTTTAATGTTTTTTTTGATTTTTGATACGATAAGAATTTAGTTTTTTATTTGATACATTTCTTTTGTTAAGTCATAAAATGCTTTTGATTGTCTGGTTTATACCATTTTTGAAATGGATTAAAGAGTATTTTTAAGCAGATGCTTTATTTGTTTGGTATACAGT
>NZ_MTCA01000117.1:0-8962 GCF_002150205.1 Flavobacterium sp. FPG59
GATACCCTTGTAAATTTAACCTTAATACCTATTTACACTTTTTTAATATTATTATATAGAACCCACTTTTTGATGTTTTTATCAAAACTAGTTGATAAAGAACACCATCATAAACTAAAAGATATATTGACCAACATTCGTATTGCTATAAATAGTTATATCGTGGGGTTAATTATAGAAATGATATTAGTAGCTACAATGACTACAATTGGATTGATGTTAATAGGTGTTAAATATGCCATATTATTAGGAGTGATGACCGGAATTTTAAACTTAATCCCTTACATAGGAATTCTTTTTGCGGGAGTTTTAAGTATCGTGGCCACTCTAACAGGCACACCAGATTTATCTATAATTATTGGTGTTATCGCAGTAACTGTAGTTGTTCAACTTATTGATAATAATATTTTGGTGCCGTTAATTGTAAGTTCAAAAGTTGAAATCAATGCATTTATATCTATTATTGCCATCATTATTGGTGGTGCCATAGCAGGGGTTTCTGGAATGTTTCTTGCACTGCCTATATTGGCTGTTATTAAAGTAATTTTTGACAGAATAGACACACTAGAGCCTTGGGGTTACCTTATGGGTGATCATTTACCCAAAACGTATACATGGCGTAATATAAAATTACCCCTTTTTGATTCAGAGGAAGAGTCAAAACCCAATGTTATAATCACAGAGGTTCAACTTCCAACGTTTACTGAAACTACAACTGAAATTGACCCTAATAAAACTAAAGAATAAATCAATAAGTTTTAGTTTCTAAATCCTATGCACACCCCGTAATTAATTGAGGGCTAGTTATTTCATTCTGTCAACTGTACCCTTGATTTTTATAAAATGCGTACCCAAAAAAAAACTTTACTATTCTTGCTTATTCTTTGTGCAGTACAGATAACTTTTGCACAAAAAAAAGCAACTTCAAAGGATAGTATTGCCATCTATTCCAATATTAAAAACTTTTCTAAAAAGACCAAGTTTACACAGGTGATGCACAAACTAATCTTTAGATCATCAGTTATAAAAAGCAAAAGCACTAAACAAGTACAAAAACAATACTCCGATTACGAAGGTAAAATTATTAGAAAAATAAACATCGTAACCTTAGACCCATTTGGCTACTCTGATGTTGACACTTCAAAAAAACCAAAAAATTGGGCAGAGCGTACCGGTAATAAAATCCATGTAAAAACCAATAGACTAGCCATTTTAAATTTACTTTTAATTAAAAAAAACAAACCTTTTGATTCTTTACTTGTAAGAGAATCTGAACGATTGATTCGCTCGCAACGATATATAAACCGCGTAGATGTAGCGCCGCAAAGCATTGCAAATAGCCCTGATTCTGTTGACATTTCTATTCGAATTTTAGATTCCTGGAGTATTATTCCAAAAGGATCACTTTCAAGTTCAAAAATGAATATTGAAATTAATGAACGTAATTTTTTAGGGTCAGGACATCAATTTGAAAATAAGATCAAAAATCAATTTAGTGATTCAAAAACTGCTTATGATGTGGCGTATAGCATTCCTAACATTAAAAATACGTTTATAAACACCAAAGTAAGGTACCAAATAGATTTAGACGGGTATTATGGCAAAAGTATTACTATTGAACGGCCATTTTATTCGCCTTTGACAAAATGGGCAGGCGGAATTTATATCGATCAACAGTTTAGAAAAGATTCTCTTCCTGATTTGAATGCTGTTTTTGAATTTCAAAATTTTAAATACAATACACATGACTTTTGGGTAGGACGCGCTTTCAAGCTGTTTAAAGGAAATTCGGTTAATGATCGAACTACAAATCTTATTGTAACGAGCCGATTTATGAATTTAAAATATTTAGAAAGTCCTACAGCGGTATACGATCCCGAAGATTTTTATGCTAGTGAAAAACTAGCCTTAATTGGGGTAGGAATTTCGTCACGTACCTTCGTTCGTGATCGTTACATATTTCAATATGGTATAATTGAGGATATACCTATTGGTAGAATATATGCATTAACAGGTGGATATCAATATAAAAATAATGCTGGACGTATGTATCTGGGTTCTCGTGCGTCTTTTGGTAACTTTTATAAATGGGGTTTTTTGAGCACTAATTTTGAATTTGGAACATTTTTAGAAAACTCAAATACGTTGCAAACTGCATTTACTTTTGAAGCCAATTATTTTACTAACTTAATGACAATTGGTAAGTGGAAAATTAGACAATTTGTAAAACCACAGATAATAATTGGTTCTAAAAGAGCTAATGCCTACGGTGATCAATTATCAATAAATGATAATAATGGTCTTAGTGGTTTTACAATGGCTACTTATGGAACTCAAAAGGCTATTTTAACACTACAAACTCAAGGATACTCCCCATGGAACCTATGGGGATTTCGCTTAAATCCATTTATCAACTACTCAATTGCAGGGCTTGGCAACAGCTCAAAAAGTTTTTTAAAGAGCAAAGCCTATTCCAAGTTGAGCATTGGATTCATTATCAATAACGATTATCTTGTTTTTAATTCTTTCCAAATTTCGCTATCCTATTACCCAACAATACCTGGCAATGGGAGTTCAATTTTTAAAACAAACGCAGTTGAAACAACTGATTTCCGCTTACAAGATTTTGATTTAGCGAAACCAAGAATAGTAAAGTATAAATAACTAAAAATCAAACATATAAAAAACTTAATTCACATAAAAAATTGCGTGTGAATTATACAATTTATAGTTCAAATTATATAAGTCAAGAGTATGCTAATGGTTTAAATTTGTTAACATAATAATCACTTTTAAAACCTATAATAATGAAAAAAGTTACCTTCTACTTAATGATAATGGTGTTGTCATTAAGTGTGCTACCAACACAAGTATTTGCCGCTGAAAAAAATCCAACTACAATTTCTACTACTCCAAAAGAAGTTCCAGCAGAAGTTAAAGTTTTATTGAATCGTCTAGATGAGATAAAAGCAATGGACAAATCAGAAATGAGTCGTACAGAAAAAAAAGAGCTGAGAAAAGAAGTTCGAGCTATAAAAACAGAATTAAAATCTACGGGGAATGGCGTCTATTTATCTGTAGGGGCAATAATTATAATTGTACTTTTACTTATACTGTTGTTGTAAATTAAAAAGGATCAAGACTTATGAGGAAACGAATCATCGTTTCCTCATTTTTTTTCTTGGCATCATGCATTTTAACACTAATTCTATAAAAATTTATCAAATGAAAACAATCCAAATCCTTTTAATAGGAATATTGTTTATGACATATTCTTTCTCCACACAAGCACAAGTATCTGTAAATGTAAATATCGGTACACCTCCAGCTTGGGGACCATCAGGATATTCAGCAGTAGACTATTATTACTTACCTGATATTGAAGCGTATTATGACGTTAGAGCAACAGAATTTATTATTTTAAGTAATGGTCGATGGATCAGATCTAGAAATTTACCCAATCAATATCGAAGCTATAACTTATATAATGGATACAAGGTAGTATTGAATGATTATCGTGGTAAAACTCCTTACGCTAATTTTAAAACACACAAAATAAAATATTATAAAGGATATAAAGGTAAACCTCAAAAAAATATTGGAGTTTACAAAGTGAATAATTCAAGTTCAATCAAAGCCAATAAAAATTACAAAAGCGAGCCGGGAAATCACGGAAACAATAAAAAAGACAAAGGAAATAATGGTCATGGAAAAGATAAAAACTAAATATAAATAATTAATAATCATACACTTAAATATCACCTTGTTTTTTTATGTATTTTACTTTTTCTTATGTAAATGTTACTTAATCTGTTTTGGCACAGTTGTTGAAAATTGTTGTTAGAGATAATTAAACATTTTTTTAATAAATCACTAAAATAGGATAATATGAAAACGATCAAATTAATAGTTGCTGGAATTATTTTATTAGTTTCAAGTTCAATACAAGCACAAGTATCTGTAAATGTAAATATCGGTAGAACTCCTTCTTGGGGACCTGTAGGAAATGTAAATGCGGAGTATTACTACCTTCCAGACGTAGAAACGTATTATGATGTAAGAGCTACCCGATTCATTTATTTTGATCATGGACGATGGATTCGTGCAAGGTTTTTACCCAACCAATACAGAAATTACAATTTAAACACAGGGTGTAAAGTAGTTCTTAACGATTACCATGGTCCAAGTCCTTACAATCATTTTAGAACACATAAAGTAAAATATTATAGAGGATATAGAGGTAATGAACCTAGAAATGTTGTTTATCATGTAGATAGAAGAGTGTACTTAAACGAGAGACCTAGTAATCGTGGAGATCATAGAAATCGTAGAGATAATGACCGCCATGATGATCGTAAATATTACAAAAATAACAGACATGACAGAGATGAAGATCGAGGCCGTGATAGAGATTAAGCATTAGCACATAAAAAAGGGAGAAGAACACTAGATGTTTTTCTCCCTTTTGTGGTTTATAACTTTTTATAGACCGCCTTGAACGTTAAAAAATTTTGTAAAAAATATTTAATCCCTACATTTGGAGTTAAAGGAATAATATATTTAGATAATGTATAAAAAAAGCTACTTAATCAGTATTGTAATGCTAATTTGTTTGCAAATCACAAATGCACAACAACCTCAAAAACTTAATTCAGTTGAAATTTACAATCAAATTGAAAAACTCAATTTTCTAGGCTCAGTATTATACATAGCTGCTCACCCTGACGATGAGAATACGAGACTTATTTCTTTTCTTGCCAATGATCAAAAAGCACGTACAGCTTATCTCTCTTTAACTAGAGGAGATGGTGGTCAAAATTTAATTGGTACACAGTTACGAGAATTACTGGGTGTTATTCGAACACAAGAACTTATAGAAGCTAGGAAAATAGATGGCGGAGAGCAATTTTTCTCAAGAGCTAATGATTTTGGTTTTTCAAAAAATCCAACGGAAACTTTATCCATTTGGGAAAAAGAAAAAGTATTGGCTGATGTAATTTGGGCAATAAGAAAATTCCAACCAGATGTAATTGTTAATCGCTTTGATCATAGATCTCCAGGAACTACACACGGACATCACACCGCATCTGCCATGCTAAGCGTTGAAAGTTTTAAGATGGCTAATGATCCAACTGTTTTTCCCGAGCAATTACAATTTGTAAAACCTTGGCAAACTAAAAGACAATTTTTTAATACTTCGTGGTGGTTTTATGGTACCATGGAAAAATTTAATGCTGCTGATAAAACCAACTTAATTAGCCTTCAAACGGGAACCTATTACAGTAATTTAGGGAAATCAAACCAAGAAATTGCTGCTTTGAGTCGCAGTCGCCATCAATCGCAAGGTTTTGGTAGTACAGGTGCACGCGGCGAAGAGACTGAATATCTAGAATTAATAAATGGAGATCCTTTATTGGATAAAAAAACACTTTTTGAAGGTATTGATACCTCATGGAATCGTGTAAAAGGAGGCGCTCCTATTGGCGAACTACTAGCAATCATAGCAAAAGAATTTGATCACAAAAACCCTTCGGCAAGTATTCCAAGTTTGGCGAAAGCCTACACCATGATGCAAGCCTTAGAGCCTAATCAATGGACACCAGTAAAAGCAGCCGCAGTAAAAGAAATCATTGCCGCTTGTACCGGTTTATACCTAGAGGCAGTTGCCCAAAACCAAGAGGCAACTCCCGGTAGTACTCTAAAATTAAAACTTGAAGCAATCAATAGAAGTGCCATTCCCATGGAATTGATTAGTGTACAAACATTGCCAAATAATACCATTTCTAGTCAAAATCAAGAATTAAAAAATAATGTACTGAAAATAATAAATCTAGATTTTAAACTTCCTGAAAACCTAAATTATACACAACCATATTGGTTGCAAGATGCGGGTACAGCCGGAATGTATACCGTAAACGACCAAAATAAAAGAGGCGTTCCTGACATTTTAAGAGAAGCGAAAGTAGAATTTAATATTCGAATCAACGGAATTGAAATTCCATATGAGCGTACCATTGTTTACAAATATAATGATGACGTAAAAGGTGAAGTTTACAATTACCTTGATATTGTTCCAGAGGTAACTACTGCAATTACACATAAGGTTTTGCTTTTTAAAGACACAAAAACTAAACAAGTAGGTGTTAAAATTAAAGCTGGTAAAGATAATATTAAAGGAAATTTACAGCTTGAACTTCCAAAAAACTGGACAGTAACACCTCAAAACATTCCGTTTTCATTTGAAAAAAAGGGAATGGAGCAAATTTTTTATTTTGATGTTACAGCTCCAAAAAAAGCCGAGGAAACAATAGCAAAAAGTGTTGCAATTATTGACAATAAAAGATTTGATAAAGAACAAATTATCATTTCTTATGATCATATTACAAAACAGCAAGTACTACAAACAGCATCGGCTAAATGTATCAAAACCGATTTAAAAACAAATGAAGAAAAAATTGCCTACATTATGGGTGCTGGTGATGAAGTCCCAAACAGCTTGACACAGTTAGGATATAAAGTAACATTAATCAAAGCAGATGAAATTACACCAGAAAAGCTAGAAAACTTTGATGTAGTAATGACAGGAGTTCGAGCATACAATACTATCAACGCATTGGTTAACAAACAAGCAATCCTTTTTGATTTTGTAAAAAACGGAAAAACAATGATTGTTCAATACAATACTGCAGGTGACTTAGTTACCAATGAAATTGCACCTTATCCTTTAAAATTATCTCGTGATCGTGTTACCGAAGAGGATGCAGAAATACGATTTTTAGCTCCAAATCATCCCGTCATGAATTATCCTAATACAATAACGGCACAAGATTTTAAAGGCTGGAAACAAGAGCAAGGATTATATTACCCAAATGAATTTGATCCGGCCTTTACTCCTATTTTTTCATCAAATGACAAAGGAGAAACCCCAAAAAATGGTGCGTTACTCATAGCACCTTACGGTAAAGGTCACTATGTTTACACAGGTTTAAGCTTTTTTAGAGAGCTTCCAGAAGGTGTTACAGGAGCGTATAAATTAATTTCGAATATCATTTCTTTGAAGCCATCACAAACTATTTCAGTTCAAAACAACAAGCTCTAATTCATAACTATGGAACCATTGAAACAAAAAACTTGGAAAAAAAATTATACTTGGGTATTGGTGGCAAATGCCATATACATTGCCATTTTTTGTCTTATTATGAAATTATACTCTTAAACTATGCAATTATTTGACTGGATTATACTAATTGTTACATTACTTTTTATTGTTGTTTACGGAGCTTGGAAAACAAAAGGAAGTAAAAACGTTGAAGATTTTATACTTGGTAATAACGAAACACCATGGTATGTTGTAGGACTATCTGTAATGGCAACTCAAGCAAGTGCAATTACTTTTTTATCTACACCTGGTCAGGCTTATCATGACGGAATGGGTTTTGTGCAATTTTATTTTGGTTTGCCTATTGCCATGGTAATAATTTGCGTAACCTTTATACCGCTGTACCACAAGTATAAAGTGTATACAGCCTACGAGTATCTCGAAAAAAGATTTGATTTAAAAACCCGTTCACTAGCTGCAATATTATTTTTATTTCAAAGAGGTCTTGGAACGGGTCTTACCATTTATGCACCTGCCATTATCTTGTCAGCCATATTGGGTTGGAACCTCACCTACATGAATATTGTCATTGGGGTTTTAGTGATTATTTACACGTTTTCCGGAGGAACAAAAGCGGTTAATGTGACTCAAAAACAGCAAATGTTTGTAATCATGTCTGGAATGTTTATCACATTTTTTCTAATCCTTTATTATTTACCTAATGACATGACCTTTACTAGTGCACTTCATATTGCGGGTGCCAATGATAAAATGGATATTGTCAATTTCTCCTTTGATCCCGAAGAAAAATATACATTTTGGAGTGGAATTACAGGCGGTTTTTTCTTGGCTTTAGCCTATTTTGGAACAGATCAATCCCAAGTAGGTCGGTACTTATCAGGAAAATCTGTTAGAGAGAGTCAAATGGGGCTTATCATGAACGGACTTTTAAAAGTTCCAATGCAGTTTTTCATATTACTTACCGGTGTCATGGTTTTTGTCTTTTTTCAATTTAATCCGGTGCCTTTAAATTTTAATCCAAACAATAAAACATTGATTGAAAAATCAGTTTATAAAGGAGAGTACAACGCATTAGAGCAAAAATTGAATGATCTTTCTGAAGATAAAAAAGTAATCAATTTACTGTATATTGATCAGCTTAACCAAGATTATGATAATCCTATATTGAGAAAAGAATTGGTTGCATTATCTAATAAAGAAAAAGATTTAAGAGACAAAGCCAAAGAAATCATTCTAAAAGCAGATGGTACTAGCGAAACTAACGATAAAGATTATGTGTTTTTTCATTTTATTCTTAATTATTTGCCCAAAGGTCTTATTGGGTTATTATTGGCTGTAATTATATCTGCGGCCATGTCATCAACTGCCTCAGGACTTAATGCCTTAGCATCTACAACAGCAATCGATATTTATAAAAGAAATGTAAAAGGTGAAAAATCAGATAAACATTATTTGTATGCAACCAAGTTTTTTACGCTTTTATGGGGAGTAATTGCCATTCTATTTGCCTGCGTAGGAACCCTTTTTGAAAACTTAATACAACTCGTAAACATCATTGGGTCAATATTTTACGGAACAGTTTTAGGGATATTTTTGGTTGGTTTTTACATCCAGAAAGTACAATCAAAAGCTATTTTTTATAGCGCAGTGCTAAGCCAACTCACCATTTTTATTATTTTTTACTATGCTATTTATGTCTATCCTAGCGGGCAGGAAAAATTAGGCTATTTATGGCTGAATTTTATTGGCGCCATGCTAACTATAATGATTTCATTGCTGTTCCAGTTTACAATTTTTAGAAAATCTCAAAAAGAAGTAGCGCACTAAATACTGTGCTTGTTC
>NZ_MTCA01000024.1:0-25606 GCF_002150205.1 Flavobacterium sp. FPG59
TTATTATATTGGTGATAAAATCAAAATTAAAAGCTGTTTTTTTAACTCAAAAAACGAATGCTGTGCAGAAGTTACTAAAGAAGTAGAATGGTTTGATTATGTACGCAAAAAAGTTATTCCAACCCCTAAAAATTATTTTTACAATAATCGAGTTTAAGGGAAGTACAATAGTTTTTGCAGAAATCATGTTACCCCTAACCTATTTCTTTCAATGGACTTCAAACCTCTTCTTTTGAATCTTGAAAATAAACAAATATAAATTTCAATTTAATAAGTAAAAGCTACATCTTTTAATAAGAAACTAATTCCTCATCTTACTAATTTTATCAAAATTAAGGATTGTTAATATACTTCCTTTTTTTTCAATCAGACCTTCATTTTTGAATTCTGTCAATGTACGACTTACGGTTTCTGAGGCGGTTCCAGTTAATGCGGCAAGTTCATCCCTACTAATTCTAATACTAGTTTCATTTTTAAACAATCTCAAAATTGCCTCAGCAAGTCGTTTTCTAACTGATTGATAAGCAAGTTGCAATAAGTATGCGTCTTTGTTCCTAATTTCACTGGAAAGGATTTCAATAAATTTTCCTGCTACATCAGGATATTGCTGTAACATTTGATCAAATTGAATTTTAGGAAAAAAGCATAAATAACTATCTTCCATGGCAGTTGCTGTATCATCGAAGGGTTTGCTGGAAAGAATGATATTGATTCCTAAAAAATCTTCTTTTTGGTATATTCCTGTCATCAGTTCATGACCATCTTCGGTCATTTTAATTGTCTTAATTTTACCTGAAATTACAAGGTAAATACCAGTAGCATTGTCACCTTCATAGTGTATGACTTGATTCTTTTTGAACAATCTAGTTTTTCGTTCGGCTATGATTTTTTTTAACTCGTTTAATCCATTATTTTTTGAGACTATCTTATCCAAACTCTCTAGAGATTTACTGTAAAAATGATGTTGACATTCTTTCTTCTTTAATCTACTTTCAATTGCATTCAAAAGTTCTAATCTACCAAATGGCTTTGTAAGATAATCATCGGCTCCCATTTCCATTCCCTTACGCAAATCAAGTCTTTCTGATTTTGAAGTAATAAAAATAAAAGGAATCGTAGTAGTTTCGGTATTTTTATTAAGGAGATACAATACCCCATAACCGTCCAGTTCAGGCATCATAATATCGCACAGAATTACGTCTGGTAAATACATTGTTGCCATATCAACCCCTTCCTTTCCATTTTTAGCAACAATGACTTCATAGTCTGCCAATTCTAGGATTTCAACGATATTTTCCCTTATTTCATTATTGTCTTCAATTATTAATATCTTGCTCATATTGTTGAAAATGTTAGTGTAAATAAAGTCCCTTCGTGTATTGTACTTACACACGAAACAGTGCCCTTCATTAAGGCAATATATCGTGCCACGATATTTAAACCAAGTCCAGTACCTGGAATATTACCAGTATTATGTGCTCTGAAAAAAGGTTCAAATAAATGCAATTGATCTTCATCAGGAATTCCTATTCCTTCATCTTTCACGCAAATGATACAATGTGTATCATTTATTTCTGTGGTAAATTTTATACTGCAACCGTCATCTGAATATTTTATAGCATTTGTAATTAGATTGATAATGCTATTTTTAATTAGATTTTGATCTAAGTTTATAGCTTTCTGAAATCCATAATGAGAATACTGTATTTGCTGGTTGTCTTTTGCTAGTAATTGCATTTCCTCAGTAATCTCTTCTGCTAATTGTACTAGATCAAAACATGTTGGTTTTGCATAAACTTTACCTACTTCTAGTTGTTCTATGTATAAAAAGTCATTTAGTATGGTGGTCAAATTTGTAACAGCATTAATTATTTTATTAGCATGTTTGATGATATTAGCATTATCTAACGGTTCAGCATATTTTTCGATAAGAGAAGCTGATAAATGTGCTGTGCTTAAGGGAGTACGAAACTCATGCGAAGCCATTGATAAAAAACGGTTTTTTAATTTACTAATAATCTTCTCCTTTTCTAAAGTAGCACTCACCTTTTCTTTTGCTTTTTCAAGAGCTTTAATCGTATCGTTTAAGGTTTTTGTGCGCTCTTCTACAAGTTCTTCTAGATGGGAAGCATAATTTTTTAGGCGTTCTTCATCTTTTTTTTGTTGAGTTAAGTCATGAATAAATCCGGCATAAATTTTTCTTCCTGCATAATTTACTTCACTTACGCCAATTTTAAATGAAAATTGATTTCCCTTTTTAGTTTTACCTATTAGTTCTCTTCCAATTCCAATTATATGGGATTGACCAGACATTTTATAGTCTTTTAAATAGGAATCGTGAGCTTCTTTATTGCCAAAAGGCATGAGCATTGATATATTTTTTCCTAAAACCTCTTGTTCTGAATAAGCAAATAATTTACAAGCTGATGGATTTATACTTTCTACAATGCCTAATTCATCAATTGTTACGATTCCGTCAATAGCGTTATGCACAAGGGCATCTAGTAAAGCAGATTTTTCCATAACATATTTTGTCAAAGTGTATTGACTTATGTAAAGATAAGTCTACCTGAGTAGTTATCTCCTTATATTATTTTATCTATATCTTTTGAAATTTACTCTTTTTTAACCTTAGTAGAATATTAAGTGATGTAAATCACATATAACTCAGACTATGCTCATTTTAATACACAACTGTATAAACCAACTTTGTAAAGTACTTTAAAACACTTTGGAATTGATATAAAAAACGAAAAATGATAACAGATGATATTTTACGGCAACATGTAATTCAGGTATTAAAACAGGAATTTTTTAGTATTGATTGCAATATAACAGTCATTTCAAATAATGGAATAATTACTCTGAAAGGTCGTGTAGATACCTTTAAAAAGAAGACACTAGCCGAAAGATTATCAAGTACAATATCAGGCGTACAATCAGTAATCAATAAAATTGATGTATCAATAAATAGCTGGGAACAGAAAAATGATATTGCAATAACAAACGAAATTCTCAATATTTTCAGATGGAACTGGAATACCCTAAATGATACCATTAAAGTTAATGTAATAGATGGATGGGTAACACTATCCGGAGAATTAGAATGGAACTATCAAAAAGAAGCTGCTAAAGAAGCTATTACAAGTCTAATTGGGGTAAAAGGAGTTAGTAATAAAATTAATATAAAGTCTAAAGTAGACACTAAAATAGACAAAAAGACTCTTAGGCATGCACTTGAAAACCATCTTGCACTAGATTCAAAAGATATTGAAATCGAGGTATCAAATTCAAGGATAATTTTAAAAGGTACTGTGGAATCATGGTATCAAAAAGAAATTGCAGGATATATCGCTTGGAAAACAAGAGGTGTTGTTAGTGTTGAAAATGAATTACTCATTGAATATGATTAGATTAAATCATTTAAGATCAACAAAAAAAATAAACCTCATCAAATTTAATTGGTATAAAATATTTTAAAAACGAAAATCAAACTTTAAAAAAATCCTGTTTTCTTTTCAAAACTAAAGTTCAAAAGTGTTTGGCATCACTTTTTGGTGTGCGTATGGTCATTTCTACTTCAACCAAATAGACTCAACTTTGAACTCATAATTATTTTAAAAGTTTCTCGAAATATAATACGAGTAATATACTGTAAATACATAACCACAAGTAGATTAGAAAAAGAATAATGTTTTAAACAAATAATAGCAACATGAAAATACTTATTGTACTTACATCACATGATACTTTAGGAAGCAGTGGCCTAAAAACGGGATTTTGGATAGCGGAATTCGCAGCTCCATATTTTATTTTTAAAGATGCAGGAGCTATAATCACAATTGCTTCTCCAAAGGGTGGTCAGCCACCTGTTGATCCCAAAAGTGAGGATGAAGAGGCACAAACCCAATATACTCAAAGATTCTACAAAGACAATACTGCTATTGACCTAGTAGCGCATTCTATAAAATTAAGCGAAATAGACCCAGCGGATTTCGATGCTGTATTTTATCCTGGTGGTCACGGGCCATTATGGGATTTGGCAAATGATACAGATTCTATAAAACTCATCGCAGACTTTTACACTAATAAAAAACCAATTGCCTTTGTATGTCACGCACCTGCTGCTTTAGTACATGTGAAAATTCAAAATGGTGATTATTTAGTAAAAGGAAAACAACTAACAGGCTTTTCTAATACCGAAGAAGAAGCAGTCAAGCTAAACAAAATAGTGCCTTTTTTACTGGAAGATGAACTTACAAAAATAGGTGCACTCTATAGTAAGGGAAAAGATTCAGAATCCTATGTAAAGCAAGATGGTTTACTGGTTACCGGACAAAACGCAGCCTCATCAGTAGCAGTGGCAAAATTACTTCTAGAAACGCTTGAAAGCGAAAAACAAAATTAAACTTTAAAACAAAACAAAAATGAAAAAATTAGTACTACTCGCTATAAGCATCGCATGTACATTGACAGCCAATGCACAAACAGCCGAAAAAAAATGGAACATAGGTATTCATGGAGGTGTAACTCAATATCATGGAGATCTCGGGCGTAGTTTTTACAAGACTGATAAAGCTTTTTATGGCTTTGGAGGTCTGTCGGTTTCCCGCTATTTAGGTAAACTTTTTGACGCAAATTTATTATTAACCAAAGGTACTATTGGGTACAATGGAGATACCGGAAGCTTTAAAAGTGATTTTAATGCGGCTTCATTTAACTTGCGTTTTAACTTGACGGCTCCAGAATATGTCATCAGACCTTATGTAATGGCCGGAGCTGGTTTTATTCTTTTTGACAATCAGGTTAATTTTGATCAAGATCGAATTGATTATGTTTTGCCAACTGCTGGAGCAGGTATCAATTTTAGATTATCCCCAGAAATTATGCTGAATCTTCAAGAAACTTTTTCTTTCTCCAATAAAGATCGAAGAGATGGAGTAACAGCAGGCGAAAAAGACAGCTACCTCTCTCACATGATTGGGCTAACCTTTAATCTTGGAAGTGTGAAAGATGCCGATCAGGATGGAGTTTCAGACAAAAATGATAACTGTCCTGATACTCCAACAGGAATTACTGTAGATAAAAAGGGTTGCCCGTTAGATCGTGATATGGATGGTGTAGCCGATTACTTGGACAATTGTCCCGACGTTTCAGGCACTGCTTCATTGAATGGTTGTCCAGATAAAGACAACGATGGTGTTACTGATTCAGAGGATAGATGTCCAGAACTAGCTGGCTCCAAAGCATTAAAAGGCTGCCCAGATAGTGATAACGATGGCGTGGCCGATTTAGATGATAAATGCCCTAATACCAAAGCAGGAAGCAAAGTAGATTTAGTAGGTTGTATCATGGATAGCGATAAAGATGGTGTCATGGATGATGTAGATCGTTGCCCTGATGTTGCAGGTCTGTTAGCTTTAAAAGGATGTCCTGATAGCGATGGAGACGGAGTCGCTAATTTAGATGACAGATGTCCCGAAATAAAAGGAACAATGGCTAACAAAGGTTGTCCCGAAATTACAAAACAAGACGCAGTGCGTATAACTTATTTAGGAAGCAAAATATTCTTTGAGAACAATAGCGATAAATTAAAAGTTGCCTCATTATCCCAACTGGATGAACTCACAAAAATATTATACAAATATGCTGCGGCAAGTTTAGTTATTGAAGGATATACTGATAGTAACGGTTCTGATCAATTTAATATTGAACTATCACAAAAGCGAACCGAGTCGGTACGAAATTATTTGATCGGGAAAGGCATTGAAGCAACCAGAATAACTGGGATAGGAAAAGGCGAAAGCAATCCTGTAGCAACAAATGCAACTGCACTAGGTCGAGCTAAAAACCGTAGAGTAGAATTGAAAACAAACTATTAAATTAATTTAGTGAAGATTGGCTCTTGTCAATCTTCACTTTAATTTTATAAACAATGATACAAGTTAAAAAAGAAGGGGTACTGTTAACCAAAACGTTATTCCCATTTGAAGATGAAGGTGTACTAAATCCCGCTGCTATAAAAGAGAGCCAATTTGTACATCTTTTTTATCGTGCCGTGAGCCAAGGCAATCATTCTAGCATTGGGTATTGTAAACTTGACGGGCCATTATCAGTAGTTGATAGACACAAGAAATCATTGCTAGCACCTGAATTTGAATATGAATGTCAAGGCATGGAAGATCCTAGGATTGTAAAAATAGAAGACACATACTATTTAACTTATACTGCCTATGATGGTATAAACGCATTAGGATGTCTTGCTATTTCTAAAGATTTAATCCATTTTGAAAAAAAAGGAATTATTGTACCGCAAATTAGCTATGCTGCATTTGATCAACTGGCAGAGGAAAGTAGTCCTATAAATCAAAAATATTTTCGTTACAATGAACACATTGGTGCTTTAGAATCTGACAAGGAAAAATCACTCGTTTGGGACAAAAATGTTATTTTTTTTCCAAGAAAAATAAACGGAAAATTCTATTTCATGCACCGCATAAAACCTGAAATTCAAATAGTTGTAGGGGTTGAAGATTTAGAAAATTTAACTGAAGCATTCTATCAGGATTATTTCAGCCATTTTAATGATTATGTAGTGCTTACCTCAAAATATGACCATGAAATTAGTTATGTAGGTGGAGGCTGTCCTCCTATAGAAACAGATCATGGCTGGCTCTTAATTTACCACGGTGTTAAAGATGGACTCAACGGATATGTTTATTCGGCTTGTGCTGCTTTGCTGGATTTAGAAAATCCAAAAGAAGAAATTGCTCGCTTACCGTATCCCCTATTCAAACCCGAATTAGGTTGGGAATTAAAGGGCGAAGTAAATAATGTGTGTTTCCCATCAGGAGCAGTAGTATTTGAAGACACTTTATACATTTATTATGGAGCTGCAGACGAGAGAATTGCAACTGCTTCTGTTTCGCTATCAGGATTGATCAAAGAATTATTACTTTATAACAAACAAGATGATAAATAAATTAAGATTAAATCGCAACAATACGTATCCAGCTCAGAATAGTAAATCGTATCGTTTGAATAAAACTCAAATTCAAGAAAAAGAAAGCCTGCCAGAAATCTTATTCATTACCACTTATCCACCCCGTGAATGTGGAATAGCTACGTATTCGCAGGATTTAATTTTAGCATTAAACAACAAATTCCAAAATACCTTCAACATTAAAATTGCAGCCTTGGAATTGCAAAATAATAAGTATGCTTATAACGATGAGGTAACTTATGTTTTGGAAACAGACAATAGATATTCTTATGATGCTCTTGCGCAAAATATCAATAGTAATAAGGATATAGCTCTTGTATTAATCCAACATGAGTTTGGTTTATTCAAAACGAATGAAGCTGATTTTATCCTTTGCTTAAAAGCGATAAATAAACCCATAATTATTGTTTTTCATACCGTACTACCCAATCCAAGTGCAAAACTAAAAGAAAACATAGCCGAAATGAATGCGCTTGTAGATTCATTTATAGTAATGACAAATGCTTCGGCAAAATTGTTAGAAAACGATTACGGCATTTTAAAAAATAAAATTACCGTTATTCCACACGGAACTCATTTAGTAAAACATACGGATAAGGAAGCTTTAAAAGAAAAATACAACTTATCAAAAAGAAGAGTGATTTCAACTTTTGGATTATTGAGTTCTGGAAAATCAATAGAAACTACTTTAGATGCTATGCCCTTAATTGTTGTTGAAAATCCAGATATTCTTTTTCTTATAATTGGAAAAACACATCCTTCGGTGGTTAAGGAAGAAGGTGAAATATACCGCGATAGTTTAGAGCAAAAAATTGAAATATTAGGACTAAAAGAACATGTAAAATTTATCAATGCTTACTTACCACTTGAGCAATTACTGGATTATTTGCAACTTACGGATATTTATCTTTTTACCTCAAAAGATCCAAATCAAGCGGTGAGCGGAACATTTTCTTATGCTATAAGTTGTGGTTGTCCCGTAATTTCTACCCCTATTCCCCATGCTTCTGAATTATTAAAAAATGGAGGCGGAATAATTATTGACTTCGAAAATTCAGAGCAATTGCAAAAACAAGTTTTAAATTTATTAAACAATCCACAGTTATGTAAAGAAATCTCCAATAAAGGTATTCATAAAATGGCACCAACAGCTTGGGAAAACGCTGCAATTTCTCATGCCTTGTTGTTAAATAGTGTAATGGATCGAAAATCTAAATTAAAGTACAAAACCCCAGCAATCAATTTAGAACACTTTAAAAGTTTGACTACACCTTTTGCAATGATACAGTTCTCCATTATCAATAAGCCTGACATAAAAAGTGGTTATACCTTGGATGATAATGCAAGAGCATTGGTAGCCATGTGTCAGCATTTTGAATTGACAAATGATGATGAAGATATAGCCTATATCAATCAGTATTATCAGTTTATCCAGTTTTGTCAACAAAAAGACGGCTCCTTTTTGAATTATGTAAACGAAAATAAAAAGTTTACAGATCAAAATAGTGAAAATCTAGAAGACTCTAACGGAAGAGCAATTTGGGCATTAGGATTTCTAGTTGCTATGCATGATTTATTACCAGAATCATTAATCACCCAAGCCAAAAAAACAATGCAAGCTGCCTTGTTATCAGCTACAAGCATGCATTCAACAAGGGCGATGGCTTTTACTATAAAAGGGATTTATTACAGTAATAAAAAAGAAATGAATTTTGAAAATAAGGCGCTCATAAAACTATTAGCAAACCGATTAGTTCAAATGTACAGACACGAATCTAAAGCAAATTGGCATTGGTTTGAGAGCTATATGACCTATGGAAACAGCATTCTTCCCGAAGCCATACTTTGTGCTTACCTTGCTACCGGCGACATGATTTACAAAGAAATAGCCAAGACTTCCTTTGATTTTTTATTATCAAAAACAATAACTGAAAATTCTATCAAAGTCATTTCGAATAAAGGATGGTTACACTATAATAAAGCCGTTACAAAAGAAGTAATTGGCGGAGAACAACCTATTGATGTTGCCTATACCATCTTGGCTCTAGCTAAATTTTACGATACTTTTAAAAATACTGCCTATCTACAAAAAATGGAAACAGCTTTTAGTTGGTTTCTGGGTAACAATCATCTCCAAAAAATAATTTACAATCCGTGCACAGGTGGTTGTTATGATGGTTTAGAAGAAGACTACATCAACCTCAATCAAGGAGCAGAATCTACGGTGAGTTATCTAATGGCAAGACTAACAATACAAAAATGCAGAGCAGAAATAGAATACAATAAGACTAAAACAGTTTTTACTGACAATAGAAACTTACAGCTTGTAAATTAAAAATTGAATTATAAACAACAAATAATCAATTAAATAAAATTAAAAATAGTCCCCAAAAAATGAAAATAGCCATCTTCAGTACAAAATATTACGAACGTGAATATCTTGATAAATTTAATGTTGATGGTAAACACCAACTCACCTATTTTGAAACTCCGCTAAATGCCGAAACAGTTTCAGTTGTAAAAGATTTTAATGCTGTATGTATTCAATTAACGGATAAACTAGATGCTAATGTAATTGACCAACTTGCAAAAGCAAACATAAAACTGATTGACTTGCGCAGTGCTGGATATGATAATGTTGATTTAGAGGCTGCTGCAAAGCATAACATAAAAGTGATGCGCGTACCCGCTTATTCGCCTCAAGCCATTGCAGAACACGCAACCGCATTAATCTTAACACTCGACAGAAAAACACATAAAGCTTACAATAGGGTTAGGGAAAATAATTTTTCGCTTCAAAATTTGATGGGTTTTAATCTGTTTGAAAAAACGGTTGGTGTTGTTGGAACTGGAAAAATTGGAACTGCTTTTTGTCAAATAATGCTTGGATTTGGTTGCAAAGTTATCGCAAATGATATTTTACCATCTAAATCACTGATTGAAAAAGGAGTCAAATATGTTTCTTTTGAAAAATTATTAGAACAATCTGATATTATCTCAATTCATTGTCCCTTAACTCCAAAAACTAGACATCTTTTTAATAATGTGACTTTTTCAAAAATAAAAAAAGGAACTATGATCATTAATACAAGTCGAGGAGCCATTATCAATACCAAGGATGCAATCAAAGCGCTTAAAAAAGCTCAAATTGGATATTTGGGAATCGATGTGTATGAAGGCGAAGAAAACCTATTTTTTAAAGACTTATCAGATAAAATCATAAAAGACGACCAAATCGAAAGATTGATCTCTTTCAATAATGTTTTGATTACACCACACCAAGCTTTCTTTACCAAGGAAGCTTTAGACGAAATTGCTAGGGTAACAATCAGTAATTTTAATTCATTTGAAGATAAAGTAAATACAGAAAATGAAGTAGTTTTCGCCATTCCATAACTACTGACCAACTCCAATTAAAGTAACAAAAATCATTTTTTTTGATGCTCTGGGTCATTTTAAGATCTATATGAAAACTACAGCTTTACATACATTATAAACTAAATAATTTCAAAATGAAAAGCAACGAAGAACTGCAAAAAAATGTTGTGGATGCAATCAATTGGGAACCCCTATTGCAAGCCGCAGAAATTGGGGTTATGACTAATAGAGGCGTGGTTACTCTAACCGGATCAGTAAATACTTATGCAAAAAAAAACGAAGCCGAACAAGCTGCTAAAAACGTAGCTGGAGTAGCAACGGTCCTCGAAGATATCAAAGTTGTTTGCGGTACCGATGAAAGTAGACCCGATACTGAAATTAAGAATGTAATTGAGAATATTTTTATGTGGCATTGGGATATTCCAACCGAAAAAATTAAAGTCCTTGTTGAAAATGGATGGGTATTTTTAAGTGGCCAACTGGAATGGAATTATCAAAAAGAAGCAACTAAAAATGCACTTAATAACCTCATCGGAATTACAGGAATTACAAATAACATCAAGATAATTTCATCATCAAAAGACACCATTAAAAAAAAAGATATTGAAATTGCCATTGACCGCAACTGCGCAATAAAAAACAAAGATATCCGTGTTTATGTAGTTGATAATGTGGTCACTTTAATAGGACACGTAGATTCTTGCTATCAAAAAAATGAGGCTAGCAGAATTGCGTGGAATGCTCCAGGTGTTACGCAGGTACAAAATGATTTATATATTGAATTTGACGACTAAAAATCCCTTCTCATAAATCTGTAAAAATGCAAACAACTATTGGAATTATTGAATTAAATCTTGCAAGAATAACTTATAAATTGTCAAAAATCTTAGTGGATCATCCTGTTATAGATATCAAAACTAAAACGGTACGCAGGTTTACGGAAGAACTTGATTTAAATGCCAAGCAAAAATTTTTTGAAGCAAAGTTTTATGAAATTGACACATTGATTGACAGAGTCGTAAAACATATAAAGTAAATAGTATCAAAAAATGGACAAAGTAAAAAAGGATAGTCTGGTTATGGTAATCAATGCTGCTGAAAAACTCTGATTTCATTCCCAATTTAAAGTAAATGGAAAAAATATGATTTCATTAAAAAAGGATATTCGATTCCACAGTAATGAAGTTAGAATAGTTCATTACTATCGTTTTGAAGGTGCATCAAATCCTGAGTACACTTCCATCATTTACATTATTGAATGCAATAATGGTGAGAAAGGGACTTTGGTTGATGGGTTTGATACAACAACAGAAACTGACAACTTTATGCTCAACGTTAAAAATCAAGAATAACTACTAAAGATTAAAAAAAAATAATAATTTTAGAAAAAGATTATTATTCACTACAAGAATTAAATTAAATATTGGACTGTAAAAACATATCGCAAAATGGAAACTCATGCAATCTAGAAAAAGGAGTATTTATTGTTGTAAATCAATCTATTTTTTAAACTAACAACCCCAATATTAACATAATTTTTTATGAATTCTAATACGTTTAATATTAATGGCTTATCAGATGCGCAAGTAATTGAAGCAAGAGAAAAATACGGTCAGAATAAAACGGTCTATAAAAAAACCAATATGTTTTTAAATGGCTTAATTCAGATTGTTAAAGATCCTATGACCATTTTATTGTTGGTAGCATCAACCATTTATTTCATTAGCGGAAAAACTTCAGATGGTATTTTTTTAGCGTCAGCAATTATTATGATAGCTATAATTTCATCTTATCAAAAAGCAAGAAGTCATAACGCTTTAGAAAAATTAAAAGATTTTACAAAACCCAAATGTAAAGTCATTAGAAATAGTGAAGTAATCGAAATAAAGACCGAAGAATTAGTAATAGGTGACAGTTTATTAATTGAAGAAGGAAATGCAATTGCAGCTGATGGAATTATTGAATCCTCTAATGATTTTTCTGTAAATGAATCTATCCTCACAGGAGAATCTATGTCGGTTACCAAAGACAAATCGACCAAGGATAACAATGTTTATCACGGGACAACCGTAGCAAGCGGACTTGCCATTGCAACCATTACTGCTATTGGCGGCGAAACTAAATTAGGTAAAATAGGTAAAAGCCTAGAAGATATTCAAGAAGAGAAAACACCCTTAGAAATTCAGATTGGTAATTTTGTAAAAAAAATGGCTATTGCAGGAGCCGTAATTTTTGTGATTGTTTGGATAATAAACTTTTTAAATTCTCGTAATATATTAGACAGCTTGCTCAAAGCATTAACACTTGCTATGAGTGTTTTACCCGAAGAAATTCCTATTGCATTTACCACATTTATGGCTCTTGGTGCTTGGCGAATGATGGAAAATGGAATTATCGTTAAACAAATGAAGACCGTAGAAACACTAGGAAGCGCTACTGTAATTTGCATTGACAAAACAGGAACGATTACCGAAAATAAAATGAGTCTCGCTAAAATATTTACACTCAAATCTCAAAAAATTACAGCTATAGAAAATGAATTATCCAATGAAGAAAAAGAATTAATTACGACCTCCATGTGGGCAAGTGAACCCGTTCCTTTTGATCCCATGGAAGTAGCATTGCACGAAATCTATTCTAAAGTTATTGAAAATGACCAAAGGCCCGATTTTAAAATGATTCATGAATATCCATTATCTGGAAAACCTCCTATGATGACCCATATTTTTGAAAATAAAACCGGAGAAATGATCATTGCTGCCAAAGGTGCTTCAGAAGCTATAATGGCCATTTCAAAACTTTCGAATGAAGAAAAAGCTTCAATCTTAGACGCAATAAAGGAATTATCAGCTGAAGGATATCGAATTTTAGGAGTTGGAAAAGCTATTTTTGAAGGTAAAAATTATCCAAAAACCCAACAAGAATTTCAATTTGAATTCTTTGGACTTGTAGCTTTTTATGACCCGCCAAAGAAAAATATTCATCTAGTGTTGCAACATTTTTATAAAGCAGGAATTAAAGTAAAAATCATAACTGGAGACAATGCCGAAACCACTTCATCAATAGCCAAACAAATAGGATTTATAGGCTATGAGAAAAGTATTTCTGGTGACGAATTAATGCAATTATCCGATAAAGAATTCAAAAAACAAGTTTCAGAAATCAATTTATTTACCAGAATGTTTCCGGAGGCAAAATTAAAAATCATAAATGCATTAAAATCGAATTCAGAAATTGTGGCCATGACTGGAGATGGTGTCAACGATGGTCCTGCACTAAAAGCTGCTCATATAGGTATTGCAATGGGAAAAAAAGGCACCGAAATTGCTAAACAAGCCGCATCACTTATTTTAATCAATGATGATTTATCAAAAATGGTAGATGCTATTGCAATGGGTAGAAAAATCTTTTCAAATTTAAAAAAAGCAATACAATTTATCATATCCATACATATTCCCATTATACTTACCGTATTTATCCCTTTGGCATTAGGATGGATTTATCCCAATATTTTTTCACCCATTCACATTATATTTTTAGAATTAGTTATGGGACCAACTTGCTCCATAGTATATGAAAATGAGCCTATGGAAAAGAATACAATGACACAAAAACCAAGACCATTTACCAATACTTTTTTTAGCTGGAAAGAACTTTCTACAAGTATACTTCAGGGTTTGATTATTACTATTGGAACTTTATCTGTTTATCAATTTTCAGTATACAATGGGTTTAATGAAAACATCACACGAACAATGGTTTTCGTGGTATTAGTGACTTCAAATGTATTTTTAACTCTAATAAACCGTTCTTTTTACTATTCTATTTTGACTACTTTAAAATATAAAAACAATTTGGTTTTCATAATTACAGGAATTACCATAGCTATTACGGGATTGTTGCTTTATCTAAAACCACTCACCAATTTTTTTCAATTTGAACATCTCACTCTGAATCAAGTATTGATAGCCACTGGAGTTGGTGCAGTTTCTGTATTATGGTATGAGTTGGTTAAACTGTGGAAGCGTAATACTAAATAGATTCAATATTAAGCTGAACTAATCTAATTTAAAAAAAAGAAAACCATTTTTCACTTTTGTTTTGATATAACCTATTCGATTTATATCTATTAGGAAATATGTAATAGTTCAAGACCACTATGCATTTTATAGAAAAAAAAGCTCTAAAACTTAGTCTTACAATTCCCTTTTGATTGAAACTATTTTATTTAGATTCAATTAATTCCATAATCCATAGGAAGCATATCTCCTACTTTTTGTTCACTCATAGAACCAGAAAAATAAATTTTGTCTGAGTGGGAATTGTTTCCTAGTTTGTCTACAAAAAAAGTATCCGTTTCAAAAATTATTTTAGATTGATCCCCTTTTCGAAATAAATCAAATTCAGCTAAAATTTTCACAATAGCAGGTTGATATTTATTGGTAGTAACCGTAATCTTCTTAAAATCAAGAGTATCTTTAACAGCAAAAAAAGCCGCGGGATTTACTTCCCAACTCTTTATAAACAATCTAAAACCATCATTTTTCCAGTTATTAGCTGCTACACTTCTAAAAAAATGCAAACGAGAACCATCGTAAACAGCATTTCTTTTTTTCTTAATTTTAGCAAGATTGGATATACTTTCAAATCGAGTAAGACCGGCATAGTAACAATTTCTGACCGCTTTAGGCTTAGTTGTCCATGGATATAATTTGCAATCAAATTTGACAAGTTGGTAGTTGATCTTATATCCTAGAGAATTATTAATAATTCGCAAAGGATTATCGGCAAAAGCTTCTAGAACTTTTGTGTTGGCATCATATGCAAAATAAATATCTTCTTCGTTTTCAATAACGGTACTTTTTCCATGTTTTGTAGTTCCTAAAAATTGCTTTTTAAAAACCTCCATCTTTTGTTCTCTTGGAAAACCATCACGCTGTACTACCACTTCACGGAGTACATTAACAGACATATTAAGTTTTATGTTTAAGAATTCATTTGGTTTAAAATTAGTGATATACTCTGAATTATATCCTAAACAGCTTATAACTAAAATGCTATTTAATTTAGCACCAAAATTAAGGGTGAAATTTCCGTTTTTATCTGTAAGAGTACCTATTGTTGTTCCATCAAAATAGACATTTACAGCCTCAATAGGCTTTGATTTTTCATCTACAACTTTACCAGAAATAGATTGTGCAACAGTATTTTGCACTAAAAACAAAACTAAAATTACCCTTAAAAATGTCATCATAAACTCTTTATAAAATATTTAAATCCCCTTTCCCTTCTCTAATCACAACTGGTTCATCTCCAGACAAATCTATTATACTAGATCCTACATTATCTCCGTACCCCCCATCAATAACAAGGTCTACAAGGTTTTGCCATTTCTCAAATATCAATTCAGGATCAGTTGTATATTCAATTACATCATCTTCATCTCTTATTGAGGTAGAGACAATAGGATTCCCTAGTTGTTTTACTATTTCAAGAACTATACTGTTGTTTGGAACCCTGATCCCTACTGTAGTTTTCTTTTTAAACTCTTTTGGTAAATTATTATTACCGGGCAAAATAAAAGTATACGGTCCAGGAAGTGCTCTCTTTAAAATCTTGAATGTGGGTGTATCTATCTGCTTTACATAATCTGATAGGTTACTTAAATCATGACAAATAAAAGAGAAGTTTGCTTTATCAAGCTTGATTCCTTTGATTTTTGCAATACGTTCAAGAGCCTTGGTGTTAGTAATATCACAACCCAAACCATACACTGTATCTGTAGGATAAATAACTAGCCCTCCATCACGAAGTGTTTTTACCACTTTTGCTATTGCAGCTTCGTTGGGATTATTTTCGTAAATTTTAATAAATTGAGCCATTTTTTATATGTTAAGTTGCTTTAATTTAGACTTTCTAATACCCTTTGCATGTTTAATTTTAAATCTTATTCGATAATATTAAGTTTGGCAAAGCGTAATAGTAATTTTTTTATACCTCCAACTTCAAATTTGATTTCGGCTTTTTTATCAGCTCCTACTCCTTCTAAATTTAAAACTTCGCCTTTGCCAAAACGTTCATGCATGACAATTTTACCAGCCATGAGACCAGAATCTAGCATTCCTGTATTAGTTGAGGGCGCATTACTATTTAAAGGTTTTAATTTTCGAATTGTAATTTCATTATTACGTTCTGGTTCAGTGTTATTTTTAACGGGTGGAACTCCATTTGAGGGTTTTGCAAGACGTAATTTAGATTTATCAATATCCCCAAAGATATCACTATCAATCATGGGTTTGTATCTATAATTATTCTCTGGAAGTGTCATGTATTCCAGATATTGACTGTCAATTTCTTCAATAAATCGAGACGGTTCACTATCTGTTAATTTACCCCAGCGGTATCTAGATTGAGAATAAGTTAAATACGCTTGATGCTCAGCCCTAGTAAGAGCTACATAAAACAAGCGACGTTCTTCCTCAAGTTCGCTTCGGGTACTCATACTCATGGCACTTGGAAACAAATCTTCTTCCATTCCTACCACAAAAACATGAGGAAATTCCAATCCTTTTGCCAAGTGAATTGTCATAAGCGCGACACGGTCTTCGTCACTAGTATCTTTGTCTAAATCTGTTGCCAAGGCTACATCTTCCATAAACTCCGCTAGAGATCCTCTGGCGCCATCAACCTCAACTTGACCTTCGGTAAAGTCCTTGATACCGTTTAACAATTCTTCAATATTTTGAATCTTAGCCATTCCCTCAGGAGTAGCATCTTTCTTAAGTTCTTGAATTAATCCTGTTTTCTTGGCTACATGTTCGGCAAGATAAAAGGCATCCTGATTTTCATTAATGGCCTGAAAACTCTGAACCATGGTTACAAAATCCAATAGTTTTTGTTTGGTTCCCGAGTTTAATTTTAAATCAATTCGCTCAATATTCTGCATTACTTCAAAAATAGAACGCTTATAATGATTTGCCGCAATGGTAAGCTTTTCAATAGTTGTATTTCCTATTCCTCTTGCAGGATAATTAATCACACGCATCAAGGCCTCTTCATCCTTTGGATTAATAACTAGTCTAAGATAGCATAAAACATCTTTTACCTCTTTCCTTTGGTAAAAAGATAAGCCTCCATAAATACGATAAGGGATGTCTCTTTTTCTTAAAGCATCTTCCATAGCACGGGATTGCGCATTGGTTCTGTATAAAATGGCAAAAGCACCGTTTGGTAATTGTTGCTGCATTTTTTGTTCCCAAATAGTACTTGCCACAAAGCGCCCTTCTTCATTATCTGTTAAGCTTCTATGAACTTTAATTTTGGGACCAAAATCATTTGCGGTCCAAACTATCTTATCTAGCTTAACCTTATTTTTATCGATTATGGTATTTGCAGCTTCAACAATATTTTTTGTGGAACGGTAATTTTGCTCTAATCTAAAGGTTTTTACACCTTCATAATCTTTTTGGAAATTAAGAATGTTATTGATGTTTGCACCTCGAAAAGCATAAATACTTTGAGCATCATCTCCCACAACGCAAATATTTTGAAATTTATCTGATAAGGCTCTTACTATTAAATATTGAGAGTGATTGGTATCTTGGTACTCATCAACAAGTATGTATCTAAAACGGTTTTGGTACTTGGCTAAAATTTCTGGGAAACGTGTAAGCAACTCGTTCGTTTTTAATAACAAATCATCAAAATCCATAGCACCAGCTTTAAAGCAGCGGTCTACATAATTTTGATAAATTTCGCCCATTCTAGGTTTTTTAGACATAGCATCGGCTTCCTGTAATTCGGGATTGTTAAAGTAGGCTTTAACCGTTATTAAACTATTTTTGAAATTAGAAATACGACCTAAAACCTGTTTGGGTTTGTACACATCTCTATCCAGCTGCATTTCTTTAATAATTCCCGAAATTGCTCTTAGAGAATCCTGCGAATCGTAGATAGTAAAGTTAGATGGATATCCTAAATGCTCAGCCTCTGACCTTAAAATACGGGCAAAAACCGAGTGAAAAGTACCCATCCATAAGTTTTTGGCCTCGCCAGCTCCTACTATGTCTGAGATTCTTTTTTTCATCTCACGAGCTGCTTTATTGGTAAATGTTAGAGAAAGGATGCTAAATGCGTCAATTCCTTGATGCATGAGGTAAGCAATTCTTATGGTCAACACCCTAGTTTTTCCTGAGCCTGCACCAGCAATAATGATCATGGGACCATCTTTTTGTAAAACAGGTTCACGTTGGGCTTCATTAAGTTGATCTATATAATTCTGCATGGATAATTGTATATTTTGTAAAGCAAAAATAACGAATTTGAACGAAGTTTTAGATGTAAATACGACAACATTTGCATTTGTATATTTGAATCTAAATGCTTTGAATTACTTGCTTTTCATTTCCAAAAAACATCATACGCAAAACGGATTAATGTACCCACTACGACAATCAAAAAGAAGATTCTAATAAAGGAATTCCCCTTGTTTATAGCAACTTTTGCACCAAGCCAGCCTCCTAAAGCATTGCATGCAGCCATAGGCAAAGCTATAGACCAAATAATTTTTCCTTTAGAAATAAACAAACAAATAGATCCAAAATTTGTTGCTAAATTGACCATTTTAGCATTGGCGGAAGCATGCAAAAAATCAAAACCCATGATAACAATAAAGGCTACAACCAAAAAACTTCCCGTTCCAGGCCCAATAAAACCATCATACATCCCTATCACAAAACTTATTCCCACAGCATTCGCTATTTGGGTTCTAGTAGATTGATTTTTTTCTATGTGTTGCCCAAAGTTCTTTTTTGCAAAAGTATACACCACTAACAGTGACAAAACAACTAAAAGCACTGGTTTCATAAAATCATTGCTTACATACGTGAGCAAGGTAGACCCTAAATATGCCGAGGGAAACGCTAATACCATCATTATAGCGAGTAATTTCCAGTTTAATTTTACTTTTTTTAAATATTGATAAGCCGCAAAAGATGTTCCGCTAAAAGCTGGAACTTTTAGAGTACCAATAACCGTTGAAACGGGCAAGCTTGGTAATAAAACAAGCCCCATAGGAGTTTGAATAAGACCACCTCCTCCTACTACTGCATCAATAAAACCGGCCGCAAATGCTGCTAAACATAATAATGGTAAAATATATGAATCCATTGAGTTGTCTTATTATTTTCTAAAGAATTGTATGCAAAAATAAGATTCCATTTGCAGTTATTCATTTAAACAGGAGTTGATTTATGATTAAAAAAGTATATTTTTGTTGCAAAAAATTAGAAAATAGAAACATGACAAAAATTCTTGAAATACTGGCCTATACATTACCCTCATTGATTACTGGAGGTGTTGCTTATTCTATTTTTATATCTTACTTCAAAGATCAACAAAATACCCGAAGATGGTTGATTCAAAAAGAAAATCAAAAACTAGCTTTTCCGCAAAGAATTCAAGCATACGAGCGCATGGTGTTATTTCTAGAGCGTATCAATCCCACTAAAATGTTGTTGAGAGTTGCTCCTATTTCTCAAGAAAAAAGTGATTATGAAAACTTGATTATATCGCAAATTGAACAAGAATTTGAACATAATTTAACACAACAGTTGTATTTATCAGATGCTTCTTGGACTATTATTTTGACTGCAAAGAACAGTACGATTCAAATGATTCGCAAAGTCAGTAGAACCGAAGATATTGTAAATGCTGACGCCATGCGAGAAAAAATCTTAAATGATTTACTAGACAAACAATCTCCAAGTAATGCTGCGCTGGCTTACCTAAAAAACGAAGTAAGTGAGTTGTGGTAACCAACTAATTTTAACTTCATAAACTATTCATTTAATAACCGTTGCAATTGTAACCTTTCTTGTTCCAGCAGCGTAGGTTGCAAGGTTTGAAAAACAATTCTTATTTCTGAATTTTTTATCAATTTTCGGATTGTATCTCGACCAAATTTAGAAAACTGCCAAGCATGATGTGTGGTCGCATTTACAAGACTTCGTAACACTTCATCACTCAAAATTTGATTGAATAAAAGCTGTTCTAATGCATTTTGCCTCAAGCTTGCTTCGTAAATTGGAGATGTGTAGGATATCAATTCCTTTTGTAAATTATCTTGATCCGAAACATAGTTTGGTGTTGCCAGCGCAAGCGAAAGCCATACAATTCGAAGGTTTAAATCTTTAAAACCAATCCAGTTTTTGGATACATCCAAATAGCGTGTTCGATGATTCGGGAAATTATTCCATAAAGTGGTCAATGCAATTTCTTGGGTTTCATAAGAGGCGTCTAAAAGCAAGGTTTCATACTGCAATCTAAAGTTTTCTGGAATATTAGAGACCGTAACGGCCAGCAATTGGCGTAGAGATGTATTATTAGAGTTTAATGCCAATTCATAGAGTTTAATTTTATCGCTCCAACTTTCTTTTTGAATTTGACTTAAAACTGCTTCTTTGACTTTAAAATAAACATCCGATTGCATTACTTTTTCTAAGTACTGTCTCTTTTCTTGAAATGGTGTATTCTTTAGTTTGTTAACTTCAAAAAGCTCCTGAATTGATTTATTTTTCAGCAATAATTCATTAGCTTCTAATGTATTAAAAGCTGTAGTTTCTAGCCATAGTTTACTAAATTTTTCAGTATTAAATTTTGAAACCTTTGTAATCTCATCAAAAAAATCTTGTGTATTTACGTTTTGAAATGCGTTCTTTTGGAGATAGTTTTTAATCACTTTCTTGAAATTTTTGTCTCCTAAAGTTTCATGCACTACAAAAAGCGCCCACGCTCCTTTTTGGTAAAAAGTGAGAGAACTTGCCTTTGGATTTAAAACCGGAATAGAATCTGTTCTGGATGCAAATTTTAATTGCTGCGCTGTTTCATACAAGGCATGATAAAAATAATCATCTCCATAAATATTACGTTCCGCTAGTAATGCAAAATAGGTTGCAAATCCCTCTTGCAACCAGTGATGTGTACCCGTTTCTGCTGTAATCAAGTTGCCAAACCATTGGTGCGCTAACTCATGCGCATTCACGTTCAAGTAACTGCGGTCTTTAAACCCTATAGCATCCACAACATAGCGCGTATTGAATAAGGTTGCACTTGTATTCTCCATTCCAGCATAAAGAAAATCTTTTACAGGAGCTTGTCTATAAACACGCCACGGATAAGGAAAACCTATTTCTTTTTCTAAAAAATCAAATATTTTTTGGGTATGCTTGTAGGTTGTTGTATGCAAGGAACTGTCTTTTTCTTCTAGATAAAGTTCTAGAGGAACACCTGATTTTGATCGCTGCGTTTGTTTTTTAAATTTCCCAATGGCTAACATCAACAAATACGAACTCATAGGTTTTTCCATTCGATATTCCCATTTTTTGGTTTCGCCTTGATTGAATTCTTTTTTTAATACACCATTCGACAAAACTTCATACTTTTTATCAAAAATAATATCCAAATTAAACACTACTTTTTCATTTACATCATCAAAACTTGGAAACCAATTACTAGTATACTTTCCTTGTCCTTGAGTCCATATCTGCAAATCATTTGTAGCTTTTGAACCCAGGAAATACATGGCTTGTTTGGGTTTTACCTGATAATCAAAAGTCAAGTTATTATTGCCTTTAACAAACGGAAAAACAATTTGAATTTCTTTACGAGAATTTATAAATGGAACCGGTTTATCATTTAGTTTCACATTAAAAAACTCCATATTTTGAGCATCAATTTTTATGGTGTCAATTGAATTTAACACTTTAAATTCAAATTCTACTGTACCCTCTACAATTTTTGAAGTATCATTTATTGTAACTTTGCCCAAAGCAGTTATAAAATCAACGTGATTTGATTGCTGTGCTATGACAACTGTTGAAAATAATAAAAATAGAACTTTTTTCATTGCTTAATAATCCTTTAAAATTCAAAGTTACAAAGGTTTTCTGTATGAAATTCGTTTATATTTCGTCAAAACTTTTGTATAACTAAATCGTATGAAAAACAAAGCCCTTTTTAATTGGAGCAGCGGCAAAGACTCTGCAATAGCATTATACAAGTCACTACAAGACCCTACTCTAGAAATCATAACACTACTTACAAGTGTAAACCAGTTATACCAGCGCGTATCTATGCACGGTATACGTGTGACATTACTTGAACAACAGGCAAAAAGTATAGGATTGCCTCTTGAAATCATGCAAATTCCTGAAATGCCCACTATGGAAGCGTATGAAGAAGCTATGAAAATCACATTACAAAAGTGCATAGAACAAGGCATCACTCATTCTATTTTTGGCGATATTTTCCTAGAAGATTTACGCAAATATCGCGAAGACAAACTGGCTGAAATGAAATTAAACGGCGTTTTCCCGCTCTGGAAAATACCAACTCATGACTTAATTCAAGAATTTCTTGCACTAGGTTTTAAAACCATTGTTGTTTGTGTAAACGAAAGGTTTTTAGACCAAAGTTTTGTAGGAAGAACTATTGACCAACAGTTTTTAGACGATTTGCCAAGTGATGTAGATGTATGCGGGGAAAATGGAGAGTTTCATACTTTTACGTATGATGGACCACTATTCTCAACACCAATACTCTTTGAAAAAGGAGAAATCGTTTATAGAAAATACGAACAACCCGCATCAAATGAATCTTCAAATACGGCTTGTGATACTTCTGATGAAAGTGTGTATGAATTTGGATTTTGGTATTGTGATTTAATTCCAGTAAATCTTTAAAACTGTAGCCATAAAATATTACTTTTTTTCGGCTTTCGCCAAAGTAAAATCAAAGGTAGAACCAAATCCTATTATTGAATTAACCATAATACTCCCTCCCATATTATCGATTATTTTTTTAACCGTAGCCAATCCTATTCCGTGACCTTTTTCTCCAAAACGATCTTTATCTATAGCTACTTCAAAGATTTCAAAAATTACTTTTTGATGTTCTTTTTCAATACCAGCACCATTATCTGATACGGTAATTTTATAATAATCAACATCTTCAGAAATGAGTATCTCTATTTTGGTTCGTTCTTTGTCACTGTATTTTATAGCATTAGAAACTAAATTAATTAAAATTTGCTCTAATGCTGTTTTATTAGTTTCTATAAATTGTAATTCAGATTGTAATACAAAATCACAATTTTTATTAAAAGAAAAGAGATCAATAAGTTCCTTTTCTAGTTTAGAAATGGATACTTTGGTGTAATTTTCGTGGGAGAATTTGTTTGATTTACTATACACTAACAAGCCTTCAATCATGTCTCTTAATTTTAAAGAGGAACTTTTAATCAATTGAATGATTTCAATACCTTCTTCATCAATATTGTTATTGTAATTTTCGATTAAAAAATCTGTAAGACCCGATATATTAGCCAATGGAGATTTTAAATCATGTGCTGCAGTGTAGGCAAATTCCTCTAAGTCTTTATTCTTATTTTCTAAGTTATGCAGTGCATCCTCAAGCTTGATTTTATTAACTCTAAGCTCTAATAATCTCATGGTTTGTTGTGACAACGCCTCTAGAGACTTAATTTGGTTTGCCGACAAAGAATTAGGTTTATGATCGATAACACAAATTGTACCCAAAGGCAAACCGTTATCATTTACTAATGAAACTCCAGCATAAAAAACAACATTCATTTCACCAGTAACCAATGGATTATCATGAAAACGAATGTCCTCACGCGCATCTGGAACTATAAAAACAGCCTTAGAATCTTGAATTGCGTGCGCACAAAAAGAATATTCTCTTGGATTTTGTAATCGATCATTAATCCCGATTGCTGATTTAAACCAATGTCTATTTTCATCAACAAAACCAATTATAGCAACCGGTGTTTCACAAATTTGAGAGGCTAAAAACGTCAAATTATCATATTCATCTTCTTGTAAAGTATCCAGTATTGAATACGAATCAAGTGCTTGCAAGCGTTCTTTTTCATGTATATGTATGTCAGGCTTAATCATCTAATTATTTTTTGGGTTAACCAAAATGTTTTAAAATTTAGTCAATAAAAGGAATTTGCACCAAACTTATTTGATAGTTTGTGCTTGAGTGTTTATCAGTAAAGCTTGTAGATTTACTACTTATGAACAAAATTATGTTTGAAATATGATACTATTTTGAACAGAATAAAAGAGAATACTGATATTAAACTATTTGTTATATTCTAAACCTGGTCCGTCACAATTTTTCCAAGTACTTGAAAGGGTGTTTTTGTCAGAAAAATACAAAATCTCTTGTAAATTTCCCATGCAACTACCTATGAGTTCCGTTTTCTTTGCATGAGTAAGAATTAAGTATTCACCATCAGTTTCTTTTTTAAAAGAAAAAGTCCCAGATACTGTTGTGCTTTTTTCGTTTTCAACCCGAGTTTTAGTAAAAGTACTGTCTTTGTTAAACGTGTACGATTCTTGCCATAACATTGCTTCGCCAGTTGTTTCAGTATTAGGTCTTGAACTAGACATGCGGCTTAACGTCCATTTCCCATTAAAATCCTCTTTGGAGCCATTTACTTCTTGTTCTTTTATACAAGAATGCAACGAAATACTAAGAATAACTATTGCTATGATTTTTTTCATGAGTTTCTTTTTAATGTGTATTAATAAATTTACGTAATTTTATAACGAGTTGGTTCTTTTATTAGTAAATTTTTAATACCAACAACCTCATTTTGATCTATACAATCTTTCTATCCTCAAAAATTTGAAGTAATTGCGTTACGGTGTTCCAATTTCTAATGGTTGCAATAACATTTAATTTCTTTTCTATGTATTTTTGATCTAACCTAGTTTTCCCTGCTCCTACTGCGTATTTTATAAATATTTTATTTCCATCAATACTAGCTTCGTCAGGTTTAAACTGGCTGGTTTTAAGATCATTCATACTGTTTCCTTGTAAAGTTGACGACAAAAACGCGACATACAATTTCTTAGTATCCACTTGTTTTTCTTTTAAAAATGGATTGTTCTTAAAACAGTTTTTTAAATCATCTTCTGTGATGACTACAACGGGAACTTCATGCCCAAAAACTTTAAAAATTTCTTGCTTAATTTTGAATCCCACAGCTGCACCGCTCTCCTCATGAGTATCTACAAAAACATTACCAGATTGAATGTATGTTTGTACATTATGAAAACCTATTGCTTCTAAAGCTGATTTTAGTGCTTCCATTTTAATCATGCTGTGACCAGATACATTTATACCACGAAGCAA
>NZ_MTCA01000300.1:0-2961 GCF_002150205.1 Flavobacterium sp. FPG59
GTATAAAATATTATATTTATGAGGTACTTACTTATATTATTTACGGTGACTTTTCAAGGTCAAGTTTTACATCATCAGATGGTTTCTGCACAAGGAGCTTCCAAAAAATTACCAGATGGGATTTCAATTTCACAAACGATTGGCCAAAACAGTAATGTTGGAACTTCAAGTTTTGATTATGTGATTCAGCAGGGATTTCAACAGAGTTTTTGGGTAAAGTATATTGCCTCAAATCCACCCGAGAAAATAAAATTTAATACGTATCCCAATCCATTTATTAGCGCACTAAATTTTGAATTCTCAAAACTTATTTCAGAAGATATTGAAGTAAATGTTTTTGATATCAGTGGTAGGTTGGTTTTTAATCAAAGTAAAAAAGCAGATAATTTCCTCTTGACTGTTTTGCTTCCGTTTTTATCAAGAGGTGAATACCTAGTTCGCTTAAACACTTCAACGTTTTCAGTATATACCAAAATCATAAAACTATGACAAAAAATTACACTTCCTTATGTGAGTATTTAGCAGCATTTTTCCGAATAATGAAAGTAAATTTTTTGTCGAAGCATGATTTTATTTTTTTTCCGTTTACTGCCGTGCGAAATTTTCCTTTACTCTTCTCCGATTTTCGAAAACAGTTGCTTCTTATTCAATGCAGAATAATTAGAGTATTCGCCAATCAGAATCTTCAGAATAACAATGTGAGTTTTGTTATGCTTCCCATTGAGGTGGAACTTCCAAAAGTTCTATCGAAAACGTGTAGGCAATTCTAATTTTTTTAGAACAACTTCAATCTTATTTTTTTAAAATTTATCACATTTAATGAATCAAATTATGAAAAAAATTATTTTGCTCTTCATCTTTTTTCTTTGTGTAAAGGGTTTTGCACAAAGCAATGGAATTACGTATCAGGCCGTTATTTTGAAACCCACTAATAAAATTTCTTCAGTAACTAGTGAAAATCTGCCTGTAGCAAACAAAAACGTATGCATGCAATTCCAGTTTGTAGATGAGTTTTCAAAGATCGAATACCAGGAAGTTATTCAAACCACGACAGATCAATACGGGATGGTAAATCTTGTAATAGGTACAGGTACTCGCAATGGTGGATATGCATCATCTTTTGATAATATAGCATGGGTTGCGGCTCAAAAAAAGTTGGTTGTAAGTATTAA
Organism: Flavobacterium sp. FPG59; assembly: GCF_002150205.1. NCBI lineage: Bacteria > Pseudomonadati > Bacteroidota > Flavobacteriia > Flavobacteriales > Flavobacteriaceae > Flavobacterium > Flavobacterium sp. FPG59. The sequence continues at coordinate 1,173 of NZ_MTCA01000300.1, forward strand.
CATTTCCGGTGATTGTTCGTCATTTACTGAAATTAGCAATCAACCGTTTACGACCGTTCCGTTTGCTTATGCCGCAATAAATAGTACGAATGTAACAGGTGTTGTAGCTGTTGAAAATGGAGGTACGAATGCTACCACGATTTTAGGAGCCAAAACGACATTGGAACTGGATCAAGTTGATAACACATCGGATGTTGCAAAGCCAATTAGTGATGCTACGAAATCTGCACTCCAATTGAAAGAAGATATAGCCAACAAAAGCACTAATTTTACACAAGATGGAAGTTCGGACGTTAAGTTTCCAACTGTGAAAGCAACTAAAACGTATGTAGATACAGGAATAAATACACTATTTGCAACAACGCAATCAGCCTTGGACTTAAAAGCGAACTTAGCTTCGCCAACTTTTACAGGAACGGTTTCAGGAATTGATAAAACAATGGTGGGATTGTCGAATGTCGATAATACCAGCGATGCAAACAAACCAACTTCAGCAGCAACACAATCAGCCTTGGATTTAAAAGCGAATTTAGCTTCGCCAACTTTTACAGGAACGGTTTCGGGAATTGATAAAACGATGGTTGGCTTAGCGAACGTTGATAATACTTCGGATGCCAACAAACCAGTTTCAGCTGCTGCGCAATCATCCTTGGATTTAAAAGCAAACTTAGCTTCGCCAACTTTTACAGGAACCGTTTCAGGAATCGATAAAACAATGGTTGGATTATCGAATGTGGACAATACCAGCGATGCCAATAAACCAGTTTCTTCTGCAGCGCAAACCGCTTTGGATTTGAAGGCAAATTTAGCTTCACCAACTTTCACAGGAACCGTTTCTGGAATTGACAAAACGATGGTTGGATTGTCGAATGTGGACAATACTTCGGATGCAAATAAACCAGTTTCTACAGCGACACAATCAGCTTTAGATTTAAAAGCGAATTTAGCTTCGCCAACTTTTACAGGAACCGTTTCAGGAATCGATAAAACAATGGTTGGATTATCGAATGTGGACAATACCAGCGATGCCAACAAACCAGTTTCTTCTGCAGCGCAAACCGCTTTGGATTTGAAGGCAAATTTAGCTTCACCAACTTTCACAGGAACGGTTTCGGGAATCGATAAAACGATGGTTGGACTTGGAAATGCAGACAACACCAGCGATGCGAACAAACCAGTTTCTACGGCTGCTCAAACCGCTTTAGATTTAAAAGCGAATTTAGCTTCTCCAACTTTCACAGGAACTGTTTCGGGAATTGATAAAACGATGGTTGGATTATCAAATGTAGACAACACCAGCGATGCCAATAAACCAACTTCAGCAGCAACACAATCAGCTTTAGATTTAAAAGCGAATTTAGCTTCGCCAACTTTTTCAGGAACGGTTTCGGGAATTGATAAAACAATGGTGGGATTGTCGAATGTGGACAATACCAGCGATGCCAACAAACCAGTTTCTTCTGCAGCGCAAACCGCTTTGGATTTGAAGGCAAATTTAGCTTCACCAACTTTCACAGGAACGGTTTCGGGAATCGATAAAACGATGGTTGGACTTGGAAATGCAGACAACACCAGCGATGCGAACAAACCAGTTTCTACGGCTGCTCAAACCGCTTTAGATTTAAAAGCGAATTTAGCTTCTCCAACTTTCACAGGAACTGTTTCGGGAATTGATAAAACGATGGTTGGATTATCAAATGTAGACAATACCAGCGATGCGAACAAACCAACTTCTGCAGCAACACAATCAGCTTTAGATTTAAAAGCGAATTTAGCTTCGCCAACTTTT
>NZ_MTCA01000113.1:0-9318 GCF_002150205.1 Flavobacterium sp. FPG59
TTTGGAGCGTTCATAAAACCCCATAAGAAATTGATTCTCGGCCAAGAATAAATTATTTTAGAAAATAGGAATAGAAAAAAATTAAAATAAGAGTGTAAAAAAAATCAATAAAAAGGTGAAGAAACTTTAAAATAAGCAACAAAAAAAGAGCCCAAATAGAAATTATGGTTGCATTTTATTTAGAAAAATTAATCGTGTCCTGACAATTACAAAGAAGTATAAGACACAAAAAAAACAGCCTTATTGATTATAGGCGTTTAAATAAGCAATAGCATCAAACTGAATAGAGCAAATTGCTTCATTAACCGAGACACGATTAGCTTCATAAAAGGACAAAATTCCTTTTTGCTGTAATCTCAAAATTTGCTGCTTTGCTTTTTTTCTGAACTGTAGCAGCTCATTTTCTATGGTAACCAGTTTTTCTTTCGAAATTTTCAAAGTACCATTTGCATGATTGGTCATGTTATAAATATCAGCTAATTCCATATCTTCAACCTGCTGGATCAACACCTTGAGATGAAAAGGATTCTCAACTAAGGGAAGTATGATTCTAATGGATCTGATCATTCGTTTGATAACCGTAGGATCTTCCTTGCCCCACTGAAAGATTTGATCATAACAAAAATCTACAAACTCTTCAAAGTTGAATTCATTTATTTGAATATACTCGGATTTTAGTGATTTAGCATCCGTTGATGGAAATTCTTTGATGGCTAATTCTTTGGCAATTTCTCCTATTTGGTCAATGCAATTAAGGCAAGTAGTAGGATCATTTACGGCTGGAGAAATTGCTTTTATGGCAATATCAACGAGTTTACGAACGCCAAAATTAATATCTTGAGTGTGGCTTCTAAATTGTTCTACCTGAAAAGCATCTTTTACAATAGCGCCAACTTGATTTTGCAATTCTTGAACTTGTGCAGGAGTCAGATCTTGGTCAAAAACCAATGTCAATAATGTAGTGGTTCCCTTCATTATAAACTCTCCAACAATGGGTTTTTGGTACGCATTTTCGAAACAAAATCCCACTTCAGATCGCAAAATGTATGCTGTAACTTTCTTTAATTTAACATAATTAACGCTATCTAAATACCCTGAGTCAAATGGACTCACAACAGATACTTTGAATTTATCTGGATGAATTTCTGCTCTTTTATATGATACGTTTTTGCCTAAACTCCAATTCTCTTGGTACAAAATATTGATCTCTTCAATCATGTCTACTTTTATCCTATTTGTAATACTAGAGACATTCATATTGATACTTAAATACGTAATCATGTTAGGATAAGACCATGATAAACCATAAAAAGCAAATAATGTACCTACAGCAAGTGTTGCTAAAAACGGTCTTTCAGGCGAAAAAACAGAAGCTAATTGCGGTAAGACACACAACGAAATGCTACCTACAAAAAGCCCAATAAACTTTTGCATTTTAAAATCGCTAATTAAAAAATGCCTTAAAATACGAGGCGAAAACTGTGAGGAAGCCAACTGCATTACAACAAAAATAACCGAAAAAGTTGTGAGCGATATCCCTATAAGAATTGAAATTAAAACATTAGTCACAGAGAGCAACCTTGTGTACGTATCTACAATCGCAATTGAAAAAATGGATTCTAAATGCAATGTGTATTCCAATATCATAATTGCAGATCCCAATACTACAGCATATAAAACACTTAAAAAAGTCCCTAAATCCTGAAGCTGATGTATGAAAATATTTTTTAACCTGTATTTCAATGTTTGTGGCATATCCCTATTTTAAGAAAGTAAATTTAATATAAATGCAAATACAAATCTTAATGGCTTTGAATTTTTGTAATTTTACAAAACAACTATTGCTGATTTCTATCAAAAAATAATTGACCATTAACTTAGCTGCTCTACATTTTTATTTAAAACAATATCAAATGATTTTACAAATAGAAACACCTGCACTCCTTTTTGGTGCCACTTCATTAATATTACTAGCTTACACAAACCGTTTCTTGACCATTGCAACTATTGTTCGTGGATTAAAGAAAACTTATAAAGAAAAAGAAAACAACTTGATTTTACTGGAAATAAAAAACCTAAACGTGCGTCTCACTTTAATTAGAAATATGCAAATGGCGGGAGTTTTAAGTCTTTTTTTGAGTGTATTTGCTATGTTACTTTTGTTTTTACAACAACAAGCAGCTGGTATTTACCTATTTGGCCTTAGCTTGCTAGGTTTACTAATTTCCTTGGCTTTATCGTTTTGGGAAATTTGTATTTCGGTCAATGCTTTGCGCCTGCATTTAAGTGATTTAGTTCAAAAAGAAACGCTATAAAAAAAGCTGTACGATTTATGTACAGCTTTTTAGGAAATCATTTATTGGTTGATTAAACTACCTTCTTCTTTTTTCTCGTTGTTTAATAAACTTGGGTTTTCTTTTGCCAATTTGTTTTTGGTTGGGATTTTGTAGTTCAAACTAAAACCAAATCTCTGAGTATCCTGCTTACTACGTATGAGTAACGGCGTTTCAAAGGCATTGAATGCGTTTCTATTTGTATCCAAAATATCATCTGCAAAAAGCGTTACCGTTAACTGATCTTTTAAGAATTTTCTTGAAAATGTAAGATCTAATGAGTTTCTAAGTGGCTCAACGGCTACAAAGTAAAATATATTTCCTCTTGGAATAAAATAAGTATAATTGGCAACAAATTTTACTTTTTTAGGCAATACTATCTGAGACATAAAGTTAAACATCCAAAAACCGTTTGTTTCTACTTTTGGAATTTGATGGTATTGGTAACCTGCATACACATATAAAAAATTCATCGTATCAGGGTTTACATTCATTTTCATGGTTTCGGCCAGACCTTTTGTAAATAACATATATGGAATAGGCATTCCTACATTAAAATTGTGAATTTTAACCTCAGGAATATTTTCATTTGTATTGACTACACGATTATTGGTTAACAAAACCCTATTGATCACTTGGTTGTTTGCCACACTCATGTTGTAGCTTATAAACGCGTAATCAAACGCACTTAATTTAACTTCATAATTATCAAAAATAGCGGGCTGCAAGTTAGGGTTACCAGAATATTCAACATTAGGGTTTTGATAATTGGTGTTATTTGGGTTCAATGCCGATGTGCTTGGCAAGGTGATTTTTTTGTTGTAGTTCATATTAAAATTAATGGCATTACTAAAATTGTACTGCGCACTTGCATTAGGAAAAAATCTAAACTGATCAAATTCTACTAGTTTAGCAACATCTGTATTTCCTGATATGTTGTAATCTTCGGCTCGACCGCCAAGAATAAAATTAAACTTGTCAAATTTTGTTTGAAACTCTACATAAGTTGATGTCGTTTTTCGCTTATAATCTAAATTGGTTACGCCTCTATTAGAAGCATCAAACATCAGTTCTTCGTACAACGCACCAACATTTAGCTTACCTTCATCAGAGAATTTAATAGGTTGTGAAAAATCTACTTTTGCATTCAATACCTCTTGTTGTGAAGCATTGTCTAATAACGGGGTGGTTGAACCTGCTGGTTCTAATTGAAATTCATTAGAATTGCGGTTATAATTGAATCTAAACTCTAGTTTTTTTGCCGCATTGTCAAACTTTTTTTGATAGGTAACTACCGCGTCATGACGAAAACCACCGCTCATTGAAGCATCATCAGTTGTGAACCCTGGACCATTTGAAAGCGTTTGGCTGTTATTATTGTTGTGCGTAAGATCATAATTAAGCAGTAATCTATCTTTTCCAATATCAAAAGTAAGCGCTGATTTTATAAAATTATTTCGGCCTACACGATCAGCTTCTGTTGCTGTTAATAAAGCGCTACCACCGTTTTCCTCATTTTTTAAGGAAGTCCATAAAGCATTTTCTCTATAATTTTGCCCCAGATTTAATTGCCATCCAAAATATTTATTTTTGGCACTCAACAGCACACTATTGTTCACTCTCCAGCGCACATCATCATAACTGGTTACACTAGTGCTATTAGTGTAAGTAGCACTTAAATAATTTTTGGCGTTTTTATTGGTAATTATATTAAGGATTGCACCTCCCGAAGTTGCCGGAAACTCAGCGCCTGGCTGTGTAATAATTTCAATTTTTTCAATAGCATTTGCTGGCATTCCCTCTAGAAAAGCATTGAGTTCATTAGTAGAAATATTAAGTGGTCTACCGTCCATAAACACATCCAGTTGCTTGCCTTGAAACATCATTCCAGCAATATCTGATGCTATTAAACCTGGCAATTTCTTAATTCCCTCTAGCACAGAACCTGTATTTAAGCTAGGTTGATCAGAGAAGTTAAAAATGGTTCGGTCTGCTTTTTGCTCCACTGCTTTTTTAGTTTTCACAATGGTTACTTCTTTCAACTCTGTAGTTTTTTCAGTTTCGGTTTCAGGAGTTTTCTCCGGAGTAGTTTGAGCCATACTGCCAGTTATACAAATCAAACTCAACAAAATAATAAAATGTACTTTTTTCATGTTTTTTATATCAGATACCCATAAGACTTCTTTATAAAATAAATGTTACAAAACTGACAATATAATTTTTCTTAGAAATAGAATGATCCATTAAGATTAAACCTTTTTTAGAACAGCATGTCCTATTGTAAATAACTCTTTATGAACACACAAACACTCTGGTCCTTACGACTTGGTTTTTCATCAAAGCAAGCTGAAAAACTACAAACTATGGGAATTAATTCATTTCTAGAGGCTTCGTTTGCAACGTTACATGATCATAAAGTTCCTGATTTTATGGTTGACAGCCCAAAATCTATTGCCGAATTACAACAATATAGAAAAAAACTCAAAGAGTATAGTCCAGAACAAATAAAGGAATTGCGTAAAAAGGAAGCACAAACTGCACTCGAATTAAAGAGCTGGTGGATTGATAAAATGCAAAACGAAACCTATCCGCTACGCGAAAAAATGACCTGTTTTTGGCACAATCATTTTGTGTCAACGTTACAAAAAGTGAAGGTCAATTATTGGGTTTTTCAACACAATCAAATTCTTAGAGAAAATGCATTTGGAAATTTTAAAACCTTAACAAAAACAATAATTCAAAGCAATGCCATGGTGCGCTACCTTGACAATGTAGACAATAGAAAAGGCAAAATAAATGAAAATTTAAGTCGGGAATTACTAGAATTGTTCACCTTAGGTATTGGGAATTATACTGAAGCAGACATAAAAGGTGGCGCTAAAGGACTTGCAGGACTTGGTGTTGGCGAAGACCAAGCAGTATATCGAACCTTTTTTGAAGACAATGAAGCTTTTGACTATCTAGGTAAAAAAGGAAGTTTTAAAATTAATGCTATGATTGACCTTATTTTTGAACAGCCACAAGTTCCTTATTTAGTGACTCGAAAAATTCTAAAATGGTTTATTTATGACAACCCAAATGAAGAATTAGTTAATTATTATGGAGACTATTTCAGAAAAAAGAATTTTGAAATAGAGCCTTTACTTTTAAAAATTTTCACCGAAGAGTATCCTAAAAAAACAGCGGGCTCCAAAATAAAAAACCCACTAGAATACAGCCTCCAAATAATTCACGAACTTGGAATCAAAACTACTAATACAAAAATGATTGCACTTTTTTGTAGGCAACAAGGAATGGATTTGATGGACCAACCCAATGTAAAAGGATGGGATGGCGGAAATTCATGGTTAACATCCCAAGTGTATTTGCAACGCAATAACGTAGCAGATTTACTTTGTAACGGAAAAAATTTAAACCGAAATTTTAATGGTGAAATGAAGGAAAATAAAAATGCAAATAAAATCGTGAATCTTCAATTAAAATGGAATAAAACGGATACCAATAAAACGATCATCAATGCATTTGAAAACCAATTATTATTCCAAATTGACGACGTCATGAAGGCCGATTTTGAAAAAATATTGAAATATGATTTTGACGGTTCAACTGAAGGCTCACAATTTGCAGTGCTGCGATTGGTAAATTTCATGATAAAAACCCCAGAATTTCAACTTATCTAAAGCTAGCATTATGAACCGAAGAAACTTTTTAAACTTAACAGGTACTCTTACTGCAGGAACTCTGCTTTTACCAGATTTTTTATATTCTTTTGGGAAACAAAAAAGTATAATTCCTGGAAAGCAATGTGTAGTTTTTATTCAACTCAACGGCGGAAATGATGGCTTAAACACCTTTATTCCGTATCAGGATATGATGTATTATGACTTTCGTCCAAAAATTGCAATTTCAAAAAATGAAATTCTCCATTCAGCACAAGGAATGGGTTTTCACCCTGCTTTAAAAAACTTTGCACAAATGCAACAAAGTGGTGACTTAGCTGTGATCCAAAATGTTGGCTACCCAAATCCTGTAAAATCTCATTTTAGAAGTCAGGAAATTTGGCAAACAGCTCCTACAAATCAAGAGTTTTTAAATGACGGTTGGCTAGGACGTTTCTTAGATTTACAATGTAAGGATCATCAGCCTACAGCAGGGATAAACATTGATACTATTGACAACTTAGCGCTCAAAGGTGACGAACCTAATTCGATCACGGTAAAAGATCCAAACCGATTTCTTGTTGGAAACAAAATAGAAGTCAACTCAAAACTAGCAACAAATCCGCAATTAGACTTTGTTAGAAAAATAGCAAACTCAGTAGTTGAAGGTGCCGATGAGATACAAAATGCCCTAAAAAAAGGTGCACCCGCCGAAGTGGTATACCCCAAAACAGGTTTGTCCAAAAATCTAGAATGGATGGCGCGCTTGATTAAAGGAAATCTAAACTCCAAAGTGTATTATACCTCACTGAATGGTTTTGACACGCATGATAACCAAATTATAATTCACAACAACAAACTTACAGAACTGAATGATGCTGTATTTAGTTTTTACCAAGACTTAAAGAAAGCGGAGTTGTTAGAGAACGTTACTATAGTAGTTTTTTCTGAATTTGGCCGACGCGTCAAGGACAATGGTAAAGGAACAGATCATGGAACTGCTGCACCTCTATTTGTCATTGGCGGAAGCAATAAAGGAAAAATAATTGGTAACAACCCTAATTTACAAGACTTAGACGGAGGAGATTTAAAACATGAAATCGATTTTAGGAGTGTATATGCATCGCTTTTACAACAAAAAATGGATTTTGATCCCGTTAAAATTGGAATAAGAAACCCCGAATTAAAAGGTCTTTTTTAAAAACGCTGTAAATCACTTTAAAAAACTATCTTTGCCCGCTTTTAAAAATTGAACAAAAATGATGAAAAATAGTATTTTAAAGGGAGTATTCCTTGTGGGACTTGGCGCTACTAGCTACGGAATGTTGGCAACATTTGTAAAAATTGCTTACGGCGAAGGCTTTACAACTCCGGAGGTAACCATTGCTCAATTCACTTATGGAATTTTAGGAATGCTACTAATAAATGCTTTTCAAAAATCAAAAAAAGGGTCTGAGGTTGTAAAAGCATCTACAAAAAATATTACCCAATTAATGCTTGCCGGAACCTCACTAGGTATGACAAGTGTATTTTATTATTTAGCTGTAAAATACATACCGGTATCAATTGCTATTGTTCTATTGATGCAAACCGTTTGGATGGGTGTTATATTTGAAATGATTTTAGAAAAAAAAGCACCATCAACTCAAAAAATAATATCGGTTTTAATAGTTCTTGCAGGAACCGCCTTGGCTACAAATTTAATTGAAAGTTCGGTAGAGCTAGACTGGCGTGGTATCGTTTTGGGCCTATTGGCAGCAACTTCCTTCACCACAACTATGTTCACTGCAAATAGAGTAGCTACTCAAATTTCATCCGCACAACGCAGTCTTTATATGCTACTTGGCGGAGCGGTAATTGTAACTGGTTTTGCAATAGCTACACAAACAGGCGCCTTTAACTTTGATATTTTTCTTAAATGGGGTATTGTATTAGCGCTTTTTGGCACTATCATTCCACCTTTATTATTCAATGCTGGCTTTCCACTTACAGGTATCGGATTAGGCAGTATTGTATCAGCATTAGAACTACCTGTCTCTGTATTAATGGCCTATTTTTTGTTGAGTGAGTCAGTAAATACCCTGCAATGGTTTGGAATTATTCTGATTATAATTGCAATTGTGATTATGAATATCAACTTCAAAAAGACTTTGTAAAGACTATTTGATTCTAAAGAGCTTTAATTGGGCTTTTTTTTCTAAATTCGTTATAAATACTTTTACTATGAATTTACCTTGGCATTTGTACGGAATGGCTTTTATATATTTTATTGCAGGAATAAACCATTTTAGGAATCCTAGATTATACTTAAAAATAATTCCGCCCTATTTCCCAAACCCAAAAGCCCTAAATGCAATTAGTGGTCTGGCCGAGATTATTCTTGGTATAGCATTATGCATACCACAACTTTCAAGCGCAGCTGCATGGGGTGTAATTGCGTTGTTAATTGCCATTTTTCCTACTCATATTTACATGTATTTTGATCCTAAAGCTGGCATGGGATTACCAAAATGGGTATTGTTCCTGAGATTACCTTTGCAGTTTGCATTGATTTTTTGGGCATATCAATATACGTAATAGTATGACATCTTTGTTTGAAAACCAGGAACAACCGGTACAATTTCAAGTTCCAGATGCTGACATCACCTATTACCCAGCCTTTTTTGATTTGGCTACAGCCAATGAAATATTCCAAAGCTTAGTTCAAGATATCCCGTGGCAGCAAGATGACATTCGCGTTTTCGGAAAAGTTCACCCGCAACCACGTTTGACTGCACTTTATGGAAATGAAGGAAAGCCCTACTCCTATTCAAATATTACCATGCAGCCACACCCTTGGAATCCGCTATTGCAAATGCTAAAAAAACAAGTAGAGGATGCCACTGATACTATTTTTACAACCGTTCTTTTAAATCAATATCGAGATGGAAAAGACAGTAACGGCTGGCATGCTGATAACGAAAAAGAACTAGGAATCAATCCTATAATTGCCTCATTGAGTTTTGGTGCAACACGTAATTTCCAAATGAAGCACAATCATTTAAAGGATCAAAAACTAAACCTTTTACTAGAACACGGGAGTTTACTGCTCATGAAAGGGAGTACACAACATTATTGGAAACATCAAATTCCAAAAACAGCAAAACCTGTAGACCCCAGAATAAACCTTACTTTTAGGGTAATTGTATAAATATAATTCTTTGATTTACACATTGATTTTCTTTTTAATTTCAAGAGCTTTTGACATATTTCACCTTTCATTAATCAATAAAATTACATATACTAATCTCATGTTTCTAAATAGGGTCCTCGCGACAGAATAGTAC
>NZ_MTCA01000214.1:0-5286 GCF_002150205.1 Flavobacterium sp. FPG59
ATTTACAACTTATTTGAATTAATTTTCACGTGATGAAAAAGAGTAACCGAAAAGAATTAAACTGGGAGCAAACAGAAAAACTTGTTACAATGGCTTTAGAAGAAAAAAATCCTTTTGAAATCATTAAAAAAGAATTTGGCTTAGCAGAAAAAGAGATTCTCGAAATCATGAAAAAGAAAATGCCTGCTGAAAAATTCGAAATGTGGAAAAAGAAAGCTGTAGCAAATAAACCAAAACCAAAACCTTTGAAAATTGATGATTTCGACGAAGATTTGGATGGTAAATATTACATAAAAAACAAACTAGATTAATTTATAAACTCCTTCTTAGGAGTTTTTTTGTTCTATAGCAAGCCGTAAAATTAGATACTTAGTGAGCATCTCTCGAGGTCGCTTATTGTATTTAAAATAAAAAAATATATGTTCAAAAAAAGAAAAAATATGAAGAACCAAAAATGTCTAATAACATCTTCTGTTGCTTATGCAATACGTAACTTGATTATTATATCGAATCTTCTTTTATCGTTTACCGCACATGCGCAACTACCTAATAATGAGCTGCACGGACATTACATAGCACAAACCGACTCAACCATGTATTCCTTCTTTGAGTTTGACGGGAATGGCAAAGCCAGTATTATGGGTATGGGAAATGGAGATTATTTTGTAAAAGGAGATACTCTATACGTATTTCCTGACAAAAGCATCTTCAAATTCAAAATAAAAGGAGATACTTTGACAGGAGTTTCTAATTGGGTTACTAATGGAGTTTGGGTCAAAAACGACTCCATTGTTGAGAAACAAAGAAAAGACAAAATCATAGCACAAAAAAATGCCTCATTACTCCACGATTATTATATCCTTACTAAAAATGGAAATCCACTAGAAGCACTACTGGACAGTGTAAAAGGAGATTATACTAAAAACATTACTTCACTTTGTGATCAGGGATTAAGTAGAGCTTGCATGGATTATTTCGGACTGCAATTAAGCCAAGACACTAGCATTATGGGAGCCATTCTCAAGGGTGATAAAATCAATCCAAATGCCATCACACTAAATCCTGAACTTATAAAATTAGGCGAAAAAATAATTGCACTAGGAGAATATGAAGGCCATACACTATTAGGATATTATTACTTCATAACGGGCAATAATAGTAAAGCCAAAGACGAATGGGAAAAAGGATCTGAAAAAGGAAGTATGAAAGCAACGTTATCTTTAATGCAACTAATTGATGATCAGGAGGAGAAAGAAGACTAATAAAAAAACCCAATCATATCAAAAAAAATGAGGTGTTTTAAACACTTTGTGCTAATCTCCCACTACTAAAAACAGAATTGTAAAACAGTACATTTAAAGAAAACATCATGGTACAAATAACCACAACAAACGCTAGTTTTATATTCGAAATCATGGGTTGGCACAAACTGTGGAGTCTTAAAAGCAAACTAATCATTCCCAGAGAGAACGTAGTAAAAGCCTATCAGGATGAATCTGAGATCACATTCTGGAAAGGTTTACGTATGCCAGGAACAGAAATCCCAGGATTGCTTGCAGCAGGTACTTTTTACAAAAACGGAAGAAATTTTTGGGATGTATCCAATAAAAAAAATGCCCTCATAATTACCCTTCGAGAGCACTATTACAAAAAACTCATCATTGAAGTGCAAAATCCACAGCTGGCGCTACAACTACTAAACAATCTTTAAATGAAATGTATCTACACCCTACTTTTTTCAGCATTATGGTCCTGCTGCTTTGCTCAAAACAAGAATTTTACAACCTCTGTCATTGAAGTCAATCCTTTGATAAAAGGAACTTTATACACACCTAATGAAATTTCAAAAAGTAAAACTCTAGTTATTATTATTGCTGGTTCTGGTCCAACAGACAGGGATGGAAACCAAAGAAATCTTGTCAATAATTCCCTGAAATTTCTGTGTGAAGGTATAGCCTCCCGCGATCTTCATGCTTTTAGCTACGACAAAAGGATGTTTGCTTTGGCTCAAGCAGGAAATCTAAACGAAGCGTCCTTATCTTTTGAAGACTTTATTACAGATGCCAACGATGTGGTTCAGTTTTTTAAAAATGAAAAAAAATACAAAAAAATAGTAATAATAGGTCACAGTGAAGGCGCATTAATAGGATTAATAGCTGCAAACCAAAACACAGACGCTTACATTTCAATAGCTGGTGCAGGACGCGGGATTGATGCTGTTATTCTAGACCAAATTGCACTACAAGCACCATTTTTAAAAGATGAAGTGCAACAAAATTTAGAAATCCTAAAAACAGGCAAAACATTTGAACTCAAAAACCAAATGCTAGCTTCCATCTTTAGACCTAGCGTTCAACCTTACATGATTTCGTGGTTAAAATACCAACCACAAGAGGAAATCAAAAAATTACAAATACCAATATTAATAATCAACGGCACCAAAGATTTACAAGTAAGTGTAGCAGACGCACAACTTCTTCAGCAAACTAAACCAACTGCTAAACTAGTAATCATAAACAATATGAATCATGTATTTAAAGACATTTCAAGTGATGATTCAGCAAACAAAGCTTCCTATAATAATCCTGAATTACCCAACTCATCTCAACTGCTGGATGAAATAATTTCTTTTATTAAAAATTTAAATATGTAACAAATACAGCTGAAAGCCGACTTACTTTAAAATAAAATCTATTCCATGAAAAAAATACTATATTCCTTAGCAGTTGTATCAATGCTGTGGAGTTGTAAAACAACAAGTACCACAGCAACATCTGCTGTAAAAGAAGAAGTTAATGTAACAATTGACATTAACAATGTAAAAGAGGACAAGGTGTTAGTAACTGTTGTTGCTCCAAAAATAAAAACAAACGAAATCACATACAGTGTCCCAAAAATAATTCCGGGTACCTACTCCATAGATGATTACGGAAAATACATAGAAGATTTCAAGGCATTTGATAGCAAAGGCGGTCAACTTACCGTTACCAAAACGGATGACAATACTTGGAAAATTCAAAACGCAACTACATTAAGTAAAATAACATACCTTGTTAATGATACTTTTGATACTGAAAAAGGTGGTGGTTTTGGTAAAAATGATGTTTTCTCTCCAGCAGGAACAAATATTGATGCAGATAAAAATTTCATGCTTAACATGCACGGATTTGTAGGGTATTTTGAAAATAAAAAAGACATATCATATACGGTATCAGTATCACATCCTGAATCTTTGTGGGGTGCTACATCCATGAAAGATCTTGACAACAGCACTACAAATGACGTATTTAATACCCCTAGATACTCAGAACTTGTAGAAAACCCAATCATGTATGCAAAACCTGACTATACTACATTTACTGTTGATGGGATGGAAATATTAATCAGTGTTTTTTCTCCAAATGGAAAAGTAACCGCAGAAAGTATTACTCCGGACATGAAAACCATGATGATTGCTCAAAAAACATTTTTAGGAAAAATAAATGCTACAAAAAAATACACTGTATTGCTGTATTTATCAAGCATGACTCCTACAGATGCAAAAGGTTTTGGCGCATTAGAACATCCTACAGCAACCACGGTAGTACTGCCAGAAGCCATGCCTAAAGCTGAGCTAGTAAACGCAATGAAAGATGTAGTTTCACATGAATTTTTTCATATTGTAACTCCGTTAACAATTCACTCTAAAGAAATTCACTATTTTGATTTTAACACCCCAAAAATGTCCGAGCATTTATGGATGTATGAAGGGATTACAGAATATTTTGCAAATCTTTTCCAAATCAATCAAGGGTTGATTACTGAGGAAGAATTTTACACGCGAATGGCTGAAAAAATTGAAAACTCAAAAAAACTAAACGACACCATGCCTTTCACAACCATGAGTGCCAATGTTTTGACAGAGCCTTACAAAGCACAATACTTAAACGTATATGAAAAAGGAGCACTTATAGGAATGTGTTTAGATATCATCATAAGAGAAAAAAGTAATGGTGAAAGAGGTATTCTAGATTTAATGCAGAAATTATCTGTGGAATATGGCGTTTCAAAACCATTTAATGACAAAGAACTTTTTGCAAAAATAACTTCATTTACGTATCCTGAAGTGGGTGATTTCTTAAAGACTTATGTGGCAGGCCCTACCCCTATTCCTTACGAATCATTTCTTGCAAAAGTAGGTGTTGTAAAAACATCTGAAAAAGTTCCTGCAAATGTATTCCTTAAAGGTCAAGTTCCATACATTACCGTAGATCAAAGCACCAAGGAGATAAGTGTTATCCCAAATATTGAACTCAATGTTTTTTATAACACATTAGGTCTTGTGGGAGGTGATACCATTCTTGCAATAAATGACAAAGCCTACTCGCTTACTAATATTTATGAAATGATAACCGACAGCCAAAAATGGAAAGAGGATGATGCTGTTGCTGTAAAAATTAAACGTAACGGTGTAGAACAAGTTATCAAAGGAAAAGTAAAATTACCTTACGAAGACAAAGAAGAACTGAAAGCTACTGATGTTTCAAAAAATGCACTAAAACAAGCGTGGTTAAAAGGCTAATAATTTTAACTCCATAAACAGAATCCTAATTTAGAAATAAATTAGGATTTTTTTTGTAAAATAAAAAAAACACAACAGCATTTCAACAATTTTCTTTATTTTGCGCCCCAATAACAATAAAAACAAAACTGCTGTAAACACTTATAAACAGCACTATTTAATCACAATATCAATATGAAAAAAACAATATTTGCTCTTGTTACACTTGCATTATTTTCCTCTTGTAGCAAAGAAGATCAAAAAGGCAATCTACACATCATAGGTAACATCAAAGGTTTAAAGAAAGGAACTCTATACTTACAAAGAATAGTAGATACAACACTGGTTCCATTAGACACCATAAATATTGATGGAAATGCTTCATTCGAGAGTCATATTAACCTAGAATCACCAGAGATGCTGTATTTATTCCTTGATAGAGGTGTAAGTAATTCATTAGACAACAACCTTTCCTTTTTTGCAGAACCTGGCAACATGACTATTGATACCAGTTTAGACAATTATTTAATGGATGCCAAAGTTACAGGGTCAAAAAACAATGAGGTATTTGAAGAATACAAATTAATAAAAACTCGTTTTAATGAAGAAAACTTGGAGTTAATCCAAAAGAAATTCAGCGCAATTAAAACCCAAAACAACAAAAAAATAGACAGTTTAAGTGCTAAGCAAGATTCAAATCTAAAAAGAAGGTATTTATTTGCTACAAATTTTGCTTTAAATAATAG
>NZ_MTCA01000304.1:0-2918 GCF_002150205.1 Flavobacterium sp. FPG59
GGACTTATAGATGTCAATATCGCTTCAATTGGAACAATTATCCCAATCATTTGAGGGAACTCTTTTACAAGATGAATTACATAAAACTTTGTATGCCACAGATGCATCTGCTTATCGTATTAAACCACTTCTTGTAGCCATACCCAAAACTGAGAATGACATCATCAAAATAATACATTTTGCGGCTCAAAATAAAATTTCAATTACGCCCAGAACAGCTGGTACATCACTTGCTGGGCAAACGGTAGGAAACGGAATCATTGTTGATGTTTCTAAACATTTTACAAAGATAATTTCATTTGATGCTAGAAATAAAACCGTAACGGTACAGCCAGGAGTGATTCGGGATGAACTTAATTTGTTTTTAAAAGAATACGGTTTGTTTTTTGGTCCCAATACGTCTACTTCAAACCGATGTATGATAGGAGGAATGGTAGGTAACAATTCATCTGGAACTACATCCATACGCTATGGAGTGACAAGAGACAAGGTTCAGGAGATTCATGCCATTTTAAGTGATGGCTCGAAAGTTGTTTTTAACGAAATTACTTCTGATGCGTTTATCGAAAAAACAAAAGGGAATACGCTTGAAAGTGCTATTTACAAATCTATGTATGAGGAACTTTCAAATGTTGAAAACCAAAAAGAAATTGTCAAAGAATTTCCAAAACCTGAAATTCATCGAAGAAATACAGGCTATGCAGTTGATTTGCTGTTGCATTCAGAACTTTTTGGTGGAAACCAAAAAACTATAAATGTAGCCAAACTCATTTGCGGAAGCGAAGGAACTCTTGCTTTTATTACTGAAATCACATTAAAAGTAGACTTACTTCCGCCTACAAATAATGTAATGGTTGTAGCTCATTTTAATTCTATTCAAGAGAGTCTTGAGGCCGTAGTTACTGCTATGAAACATCATTTGTACACTTGTGAAATGATGGATGATACCATACTTGATTGCACAAAAAGCAATAGAGAACAGGCTAAAAATAGGTTTTTTATTCAGGGTGAACCCAAAGCGGTAATCATGCTTGAAGTAGCCTCCTATAAAAGTATGGAAGATGCAGAAAATCAAGCAGATCTATTGATAGCGGATTTAGAAAAAAACAATTTTGGCTATGCCTTACCTAAAATTTATGGGACTGATATTGATAAGATTAATGAGTTGCGAAAGGCTGGTTTAGGACTTTTGGGAAGTATTGTGGGTGATGACAAAGCTGCTGATTCTATTGAAGACACAGCGGTTGAATTAAGTGATTTACCGCAATACATTGCTGATTTCTCAACCATGATGGAACGTCACGGCCAAAGTGCTATTTACTATGCTCATGCTGGTGCTGGTGAATTGCATCTTAGGCCAGTATTGAATTTAAAGACCAAGGAAGGCGTTCACCAATTCAGAAATATTGCTACAGAAGTTGCAATTTTGGTCAAAAAATATCGTGGTTCACTCAGCGGGGAACATGGTGATGGGATTGTGAGAGGTGAGTTTTTGCCATTTATGATTGGGCAAAAAAATTACGAATTGCTTAAGAGAGTCAAATTTGCTTTTGATCCTCATTGTATTATGAATGAGGGTAAAATTGTGAATGCTTTTAAAATGGATGAAAATTTACGGTTTGAAGCCGGAAGAATAGAACCAGAAATCAAAACAATTCAAGATTTTTCGGACAGTATGGGGGTGCTTAGAGCTGCCGAAAAATGCAATGGCTCTGGCGATTGTAGAAAACTACCTTCGGCAGGAGGAACCATGTGTCCCAGTTATAGAGCAACTAGAAATGAGAAAGATACAACCCGAGCAAGGGCTAATGCATTGCGTGAATTTTTAACACTTTCAGATCAGGCTAATAAGTTTAATCACAAGGAGTTGTATGAGGTTTTTGATTTATGTGTAAGTTGTAAAGCATGTGCAAGCGAATGTCCAAGTAATGTAGATGTTGCTGCATTGAAATCGGAGTTTTTATATCAATATCAAGAAACTAATGGCTATTCTTGGAGAAATAAAGTTTTTGCTTACAATGCTAAACTGAATGGTTTGGGAAGTCTTTTTCCTAGACTTACTAATTACATGGTTAATTTGCCATTTGTAAAAAAAAGCATGGGAATTGCACCC
This sequence comes from Flavobacterium sp. FPG59, assembly GCF_002150205.1. Taxonomy (NCBI): domain Bacteria; kingdom Pseudomonadati; phylum Bacteroidota; class Flavobacteriia; order Flavobacteriales; family Flavobacteriaceae; genus Flavobacterium; species Flavobacterium sp. FPG59. The sequence goes on from NZ_MTCA01000304.1 coordinate 2,114, forward strand.
AAAAGAGAAGTGCCACTATTAGCTAAACAAACTTTTAGAAAGTGGTATGAGAAAAATAGTGAAAACGAAATTACTCGTGTTTTTGAAAACGGAAAAGTATTCTTGTTTTGTGATGAGTTTACAAACTATTATGATGTTTCAGTTGGAATAGACTCTTATCAAGTATTAACAAAATTAGGGTACCAAGTAATTCTCTTGGATCATGAAGAAAGCGGACGTGCCTATATATCTAAGGGTTTTTTGGAACAAGCCAAAGCAATTACAAATTACAATGTTTCTGTTTTTTCAGAATATGTTTCTGAAGATGCACCTTTAATAGGTATTGAACCATCCGCCATTTTGACGTTTAGGGATGAATATCTTCGTCTAACAGATGATAAATCAAAAGCGAAAGAGTTAGCTGAAAATGTATATACAATTGAGGAATTCTTTAAAAATGAAATTACAAAAGGTAAAATTACAAAAGCTCATTTTTCAAATAAAAAACAAACCATAAAAATACATGGACATTGTCACCAAAAAGCATTGAGTACTACACAAGCTACATTTGCCATGCTAAATCTACCTGAAAATAGTACTGTTACTATTTTCAATTCGGGTTGTTGTGGTATGGCAGGTTCTTTTGGTTATGAGAAAGAACATTATGAAGTGAGCATGCAAATGGGAGAGGATACTTTATTCCCAAAAATAAGAACTGCTGATCCTGAAATAGTTCTAGTTGCAGCAGGTACAAGCTGTAGACATCAAATTTTTGACGGAACAGGGAAAAAAGCAGAACATCCTATTACAATTTTGAAAAGTTTCT
>NZ_MTCA01000336.1:0-1941 GCF_002150205.1 Flavobacterium sp. FPG59
CTTTTATTGGGCTCTTCAATCATTCATGCCCAAAACGTTAAAAATCGTGATGCTATTTTGAAGCAATCAAATATTTCTAATCTTCATCGTTTAAAAAGTCATTTTGCAAAAGAACATTCTGTAAAGTATGCTAAGGTTTTAAGTTTAGCAAACTTGAATGACTGGCCGATTAGTTTTGTTACTCCAGATGGCAATTTTGCCGAAATAAAGGAAATTACTGATGCAGGATTTCCATTATACCGTGAAACAAAAAATGTGGGTTCTGCTTTTACTTCTCGTACTAACAAACTTCAGCCTAATGGTGGTTTAGGTTTAAATCTTACCGGAGAAGGTTTGTTTGTAGGTGTTTGGGATCAAGATAATGCAACCATTAGTCATGAAGATTTTGGAGGGAGAGCCTTTATTTATGACAATAATACAAGTCCTAATTCTTATCATTCTTCGCATGTTACAGGTACAATGATTAGCTCAGGAGTTAACTCTCCTAATGGATCTGGTCGTGGAATGGCTTACAAAGCTTTTGCTTATGTAAGTAACTGGACTCGTGATATCGAGGAGATGACGGATTTGGCTATGAATCAAGGATTGCTACTCTCAAATCATTCCTATGGTCTTGCTGCAGCCAATGCAAATTTTCCTGAATTTATTTTTGGTGCTTATAGGAGTGATTCTAGGGATTTAGATCAAATTACTTTTGAGGCTCCTTATTACCAACCAGTAATTGCTGCAGGAAATGATCGAAATAAAGCCCCGCTTATAAATGGTGCTAAAGACGGTTATGATTTACTAACGGATTTTAGTACAGCAAAAAATGCAATTGTAGTTGCTGCTGTAGAAGGTTTGAGTGAGTCAGGGTATGTAGATCCGAGTAGTGTGGTAATGTCTAATTTTAGTAGTTGGGGTCCAACAGATGATAATCGTATTAAACCAGATATTTCAACTAAGGGTGTGAATGTTTTCTCAACAACTAATGCAGCCGGAAATAAAGGGTATGGTACTATTTCTGGGACATCTATGGCTGCACCAGGTGTTACAGGAACTTTATTGTTATTGCAAGAACATTTTAATAATTTGTCACGAAATTTTATGAGATCTGCCACTTTAAGAGGTCTTATGGTACATAGTGCTGATGAAGCAGGTGAAGCAGATGGTCCTGATCCGAAGTTTGGGTGGGGTTTATTGAATGCTGAAAAAGCAGCTGTATTAATTTCAAATGCCTTCATCGTAAATAAGAAAGTTGTTATAGAGGAATTTGATTCAAGATCAACTGTTTTTCAACAAGGTAACACAATTACAAGAGTAGTAAAGGCTAATGGTAACGAACCATTAGTGGCGACAATTTCTTGGACTGATAGAGCAGGTGTTGCTAATACAGGTACTGTTGATTTAAAAGCACCTGTACTTGTTAATGATCTTGACATCAGAATAACAAGAAATAATGATGTTTTTTTACCTTGGCGTTTGAATGATGATAAAACACTACCTGCTATCAAAGCAGATAACACTGTTGATAATGTAGAAAAGATAGAAGTAAAAAATCCTTTTAATGATTTTTATACAGTAACCGTTAGTCATAAAGGAAATTTGGTTGGTGATAGTCAAGATTTTTCATTAATTATTTCAGGTATTGAAGAGAATACCTTGAATGTTGTAGAATCTAATTTTAAATCTTTAAATGTATGGCCTAATCCAATTAACGATATGGTTAATGTAGCCTTTGAATCTGAATCAGATGAATCTATAATTCTTGAAATTTATGACATATTAGGAAAACTTCAATTAGTTAAGAATATGGATGGAAAAAATGCATCAAAATATACTTCTGTTAACGTTGAATCTTTAGAAAAAGGAATTTATTTAATTAAAGTTAAACAAGGTGTAAAACAATCTGTTTGGAAAATCGTTAAAGATTAATTTTTTTTAAGTAAAACCATATATTAA
>NZ_MTCA01000187.1:0-5995 GCF_002150205.1 Flavobacterium sp. FPG59
TATTTATTTTTATTTCCTCCTGTGGAGTAAAGCAAACCCAAAATGCATTAAGCTCAGGTAATTATGATCAAGCAATAGATAATGCTATTTCAAGTTTAAGAAGTAACAAGGATAAAAAAGGAAAACAAGATTACGTTTATCTCCTGGAAGAGGCTTTCGCCAAAGCTAAAGATAGAGATCTCAACTATATTAACTTGTGGACTAAAGAAAATAATCCTGCTCAGCTAGAAAAAATTTATAACACCTATGTACAATTAAATCAAAGACAAGAAAATATAAAACCCATTTTACCTTTAAAATTGTTAAACGAAGGTAGAAATGCCATCTTTCCCTTTGATGATTATAGTGATAAAATTGTAAGTAGTAAAAATGCACTAGCCGCTTATTTATACGTAAATACAAAGAAATTAATGGTGTCTAATGATAAAATGAATTTTAGAAAAGCATTTAATGACTTGAATTATCTCAACCAGATCAATCCAAACTATAAAGACGTTTTAAAATTAATGGATGAAGCAAAATTTAAAGGCTGTGATTTTGTTTCGGTTACTACAAAAAATGAGACAAACATGATCATCCCAGCACGTTTGCAAAATGATTTGTTAGATTTTAGCACTTTTGGATTAAATGATGCTTGGACAGTTTATCACAACAACAAACAAAAAGGTATTGTTTATGATTATGGAATGGTCATCAATTTTAGAGATATTTTTATTTCACCAGAACAAGTTAAAGAACGCGAATTTGTTAAAGAACGAGTGATAAAAGACGGTGTAAAAAAACTAATTGATGCTAATGGTAAAGAGGTTCTAGATGAAAAAGGAAAAGTAGTAATGGTTGACGATTTAAAAACGGTAACCGCCAGAATTTATGAATTCAGACAATTTAAATCTTCGCAAGTTACAGCTAAAATAGATTACGTTAATCTAAGAACCAATCAACTAATTCAAACATTTCCTTTGACAAGCGAGTTTGTTTTTGAAAATATTTATGCTACATGTAATGGAGACAGACGCGCCTCGGACGATAACTATTTTGCGTATTTTGACAGAAAACCTGTTATGTTTCCTAACAGCGAACAAATGATTTATGATACTGGTCAAGATCTAAAAGCAAAAATTAAAAACATTATTACTCAAAATAGATTTAGAAACTAACCTTTATAAATCTTTCATTAAAACTCCTAGAGCACTACGTTCTAGGAGTTTTTTTTTTTAAAATAACACAATAGTTACATAATTTGTTACAAATAAAAATTAAATAGTTGAAATTCAAAAAAAAATGTACTTTTGCAGCTGTGAATAATACAATCGTACATATAACTTCTTTGTCACGGACAAACATGCTAACCGCTTCACCCGAAGTACGGACACTATAACTATAGTTTCCTAGAGCTGTTTCTCATTTATTCATACTTTCATTTTTTTTGTTTTGACATTATCAAACTCTATTGGATTATTATATCCTTTATTTTTTATAGTTTTTACTGTATTTTATTGTAAATCAAAATACTACATCTATTCTTTAGATTTTAGTGCAAATTCATATTGCCTAAAATTCATTTTAGCTTTTAATCAAAAATCATTTTATAACATCCAAATTCTACTTTTGAAATGAACATTTCCATTGTCACAACTCAGGAAGAGCACTACAAATATGCGCAAGAAATATGTGAAACAATAGAATTATCAGCACTTTTAAGAGGTACTGGTATTGCTAAAAGAACGCCTGAGTATATCCAGAAAAAAATGGAGACTCAAGACGCCGTTATTGCACTAGACAACGGGAAATTTGCAGGTTTTTGTTATATCGAGAGTTGGCAACATGGCCAGTTTGTAGCACATTCTGGCTTGATCGTTCATCCTGATTACAGAAATCTTGGTTTGGCAAAAAAAATAAAGTCGTTTGTGTTTGATTACTCGCTAAAAAAATATCCTGAAGCAAAAGTTTTTGGGATTACAACAGGCTTAGCAGTAATGAAAATAAATTCTGATTTGGGATATAAGCCAGTTCCTTTTTCAGAGCTTACCAATGATCCAAGCTTTTGGAAAGGTTGTCAAACCTGCACTAATTATGAAATTTTGAAAAGCAAAGACAACAAAATGTGCTTGTGTACAGGCATGCTATATGATCCAAATGAAAAACCAAAAGACCCACCAAAACATCCTTTCAATGTCCGGATTTGGAACCGTTTGAAGAAAATAAAACAAGCGGTATTTTTAGATAAATAAACCCCCTACTTGAAGGGACGTGAGCCAAGACATAGAAAAAAAATTACATAAAAGAACATTCCCTTTTGCCAGTATTGGCACCCTCTCCTTCGGAGGGCTGGGGGAAGAAAAAAAATGAAAAAAATGAAAAAAGTAGTATTAGCATATAGTGGAGGTCTTGATACTTCCTACTGCCTGAAATATTTAAAAAACGAAAAAGGATTTGAAGTTCACACAGTCCTTGTAGATACTGGTGGATTTACTGCTGAAGAGCTAGAAAGTATAACAACAAGAGCGTATGAACTTGGAAGTGCAAAACACACCAATCTTACCATTGTAGATAAATATTATGATAAGGCCATCAAGTATTTAATTTTTGGAAATGTATTAAAAAACAACACTTATCCACTTTCTGTAAGTGCTGAACGTGTTTTTCAAGCCATAGAAGCCATTAAATATGCAAAATCTGTTGGTGCAAGTGCTATTGCACACGGAAGTACTGGCGCTGGTAATGACCAAATTCGTTTTGATTTAATTTTCCAAACCATTGCACCCGAAATTGAAATCATCACTCCTATTCGAGATTTGAAATTATCAAGACAGGAAGAAGTAGATTATTTAGCAAAAAACGGAGTTTCATATTCTTGGGAAAAAGCACAATATTCCATTAACAAAGGATTGTGGGGAACAAGTGTGGGCGGAAAAGAAACTTTAACATCACATCAAGCACTTCCTAGCGAAGCTTATCCATCTCAATTGGTAAAAGAGGGCGCAGAAAAAGTAACATTAGAATTTTCAAAAGGGGAATTAATTGCTGTAAATGGTATAAAAGACAAACCATCAGCTAATATAGTTACTCTTGAAAAACTGGCTAATGCCTACGCAATTGGCAGAGACATTCACGTAGGTGACACCATTATTGGGATTAAAGGAAGAGTAGGTTTTGAAGCTGCCGCACCTTTAATCATCATCAAAGCGCATCATTTATTAGAGAAACACACACTTGGAAAATGGCAGCAATACTGGAAAGAACAGTTAGGCAACTGGTACGGAATGCTGTTTCATGAAGGACAATTTCTTGACCCTGTGATGAGAAATATCGAAACTTTTTTGCAAGACACCCAACATACTGTCAACGGAAAAGTGACCGTTACACTAAAACCCTATCATTTTTCGCTGGACGGAATCGAATCTGAAAATGATTTAATGAATACTAGTTTTGGACAATACGGAGAAATGAACAATGCATGGACCTCTGATGATGCCAAAGGATTTATCAAAATTCTTGGAAATGCTCAAAACATATTTTCATCAGTAAATAAGGAAACTTACGAATAATAAGTAGCGTTTTTTAAGGAGCAGAAATATTTTGCATTTCCAGAAACATCGTCCCGCTTTACGCTGCAATCTTTTCCTTTAAAAAAAGGAAAAGGATTTCCACTACAATCGGGGCTAGAGAGAAAAATAGTGCTTTTTTTGAAACATAAAAAAATGCAATATCAAATCATTGAAAATCAGTTAAATCTGCGCCAAAAAAAATAATTCGAAAAAATAAAAATTATGATTACTATCGGTATAATAGGTGGTTCAGGATATACAGCAGGAGAATTAATTAGAATTCTAATGTTTCATCCTCACGCAACCATTGATTTTGTTTTCAGCACAACAAATGCTGGAAAGCCACTTTCTGTGGCGCACCACGATTTACTTGGTGATATTGAAATGAATTTTACCGATACCGTGAATCCAAATGTGAATGTGGTTTTCTTGTGTTTAGGTCATGGAAAATCAAAATCAATTTTAGAACAAAATCAATTTGCAAGTCATACCAAAATCATCGATTTAGGAAATGATTTCAGATTGACAAAAGACAAAGATTTCGATAACAAATCCTTTGTTTATGGCTTACCTGAATTGAACAAAGCAGCCATTAAAAACGCTCAATTTATAGCTAATCCAGGTTGTTTTGCAACAGCAATTCAGTTGGCATTATTACCTTTGGCGAAAGCCGGAATACTCACAACCGATGTTCATATCAATGCCACAACAGGAAGCACAGGAGCCGGAGTTACCCCTTCAGAAACGACACATTTTAGCTGGAGATCAAACAATATGTCGCATTACAAAGCTTTTGAACACCAACATCTAGGGGAAATAAACCAAAGTATCCAACAATTACAAGCGGGTTACGCAAACGAATTGATTTTTGTACCCAACAGAGGTGATTTTGCCAGAGGAATATTCGCCACATTATACACAACAATCGAAGATAGTCTGGAAGATTTAGTAGCAAAATATGAGACTTATTACCAAGACCAACCTTTTGTAACGGTTACTACTACAGGAATCAACATGAAACAAGTGGTGCAAACAAATAAATGCATTATTAGTTTAATGAAAAAAGGAAACCGGTTATTGATAACTTCTGTAATCGATAATTTAACAAAAGGAGCTTCAGGACAAGCCATACAAAACATGAATTTAATGTTTGGATTAGATGAAACCACAGGATTGCATTTGAAACCATCCGGATTTTAAAAATTTGTTTCAAGTTTAAAATTTAAGGTTGCACTCGTAACTTGAAACTTTAAACTTTAAACCATTTAAACAAAAAAAGAAAATGAACTTATTTGACGTTTACCCATTATACAGCATCACTCCAGTAAAAGCGCTAGATTACACTATTACTGACGAAAACGGAGTGGAATATTTAGATTTATACGGCGGTCATGGCGTAATTTCCATTGGACACACCCAACCAGATTATGTCACAGCCTTAAAAAAACAATTAGACAACATCAGTTTCTATTCAAATGCTATTCAGAATCCACTGCAAGTTGAATTAGCCCAAAAGTTAGGGAAACTTTCAGGATTAGAGGACTACACTTTATTCTTGTGTAGTTCTGGAGCTGAAGCCAATGAAAACGCTTTGAAATTGGCCTCGTTTCACAACCATAAATCGCGAGTAATTGCTTTTGAGAATTCCTTTCATGGTAGGACTTCGGCAGCAGTAGCAGTCACTGACAATAAAAAAATTGTGGCGCCAATCAATGCACAACAAATAGTTACTTTTTTACCATTAAACAATATTGAATTGGTTGAAAACGAACTCAAAAAAGGCGATGTCTCTTCGGTAATAATAGAGGGTATTCAAGGAGTGGGAGGCTTAGACCAAGGTACCACAGAATTTTTTCAGGATTTAGAAAAAATATGCGCAACTCATGATGTTGTTTTAATTTTAGACGAAGTACAATCCGGATACGGAAGAAGCGGAAAGTTTTTTGCACATCAACATCATGATATCAAAGCCGATATAATTTGCTTGGCAAAGGGAATGGGGAATGGTTTTCCTATAGGTGGGATTATGATTTCTCCAAAATTCACAGCTAGTTACGGATTATTAGGAACTACTTTTGGAGGAAACCATCTAGCTTGTGCAGCCGGAATTGCAGTTTTGGATGTCATGGAAAAGCAACAATTAATGGATAATGTAAATGACGTTTATGCCTATTTTCTAGAAGCTATCAAACAAATCCCAGAAGTAATTCAAGTTAAAGGAAGAGGATTGATGTTGGGAGTAGAATTTGATTTTGACGTAAGTTCACTTCGTAAAAAAATGATTATCCACAAACATATTTTTACTGGAAATGCAAACAACAAAAACTTACTGCGAATTTTACCTCCTTTAACAATAACAAAACCAGCAATCGACTTGTTTATAAAAGCCTTACAAGAAGCTTTAGTCGAGATAAAATAGTATAAAGTAATACTATTTGTAATAGTAC
>NZ_MTCA01000081.1:0-12310 GCF_002150205.1 Flavobacterium sp. FPG59
CTTATAATAAAAGAGGATATAAAGCACCAAAAGAAAAAGAAGTAAAAGAAGAAGCGGTAGAAGCAGTAGTTATTGATGAAAAAGACAGTACCACTGCCGAAGTATTTTCCAAATTAGATGAAACCGCATCAAGAACTGAAGACTTTGTTGCTAAAAATCAAAAAGTTATTATAGGACTAGTTGCTGCGGCTGCTCTTGCAACCCTTAGTTATTTAGCATACCAACGTTTTATTGCTGCTCCTGCGCAAGAAGAAGCTGCCAATGAAATGTTTGTGGCGCAACAAAATTTTCAAAAAGCGACTGATGGAGTTTCAAGTGACTCGTTGTATAAATTGTCTTTAAACGGATCTGAAGGAAAATTTGGTTTCCTAAAAATTGCTGACGAATATTCTGGAACTGACGCTGGAAATCTAGCTAATTACTATGCTGGTATTGCTTATTTAAATACTGGAAAATACACTGAAGCAATTGATTATTTATCAAAATTCAAATCAGATGATATCATGTTAAGCGCTCTTGCAAAAGGTGCTATTGGGGATGCTTATGCTCAAAAAAATCAACCTAAAGAAGCTTTAGAGAATTACATCAACGCTGCTGGAACTAATAAAAATGATTTTACAACACCTCGTTTTTTATTAAAAGCTGGTAAAGTAGCTCTTGCATTAGGTAATAAAGCAGATGCGTTGAAATATTTTACAGATATTAAAGACAATTATGATGCATCTCCAGAGGCTGCATCAGTAGATGTCTTAATAGGATTAGCGCAATAAAAATAAAACGCAAACTCGGAGTGTATGGTTGTTTAAAACCGTACCTTTCGACTGTAATAGAAATTTAAATATAATGGCAACCGAAAATAAAAATTTATCTGAATACGACAAAAGCGCCATTCCAGATGCGAAAAATTTTCGTTTTGGAATTGTTGTCGCAGAATGGAATGAGAACATAACTGAGGGATTATTCAATGGAGCTTATACTGCTTTACTTGAAAATGAGGTACCAGAGGCTAATATCATTAGATGGAATGTTCCAGGAAGTTTTGAGCTGGTTTATGGTTCAAAGAAGATGTTACAAACACAAAATGTTGATGCAGTAATTGCAATTGGATGTGTCATTCAAGGGCAAACCAAGCATTTTGATTTTGTATGTGAAGGGGTTACTCAAGGAATTAAAGACTTAAATATTCAAACGGATATTCCTGTGATATTTTGTGTGCTAACAGATAATACCATGCAACAATCTATAGATAGAAGCGGTGGTATTCACGGAAACAAAGGCACAGAAGCTGCTATTGCTGCTATCAAAATGGCATACATTCGTCAGCAAGCATCATTAAATAGTACTTTTAATCACCAACAATTGTTGTCATCAGGTACTTTACAAATAGAAAATGTACCACTTGGATTAACAGAATAAAGAAGCAATAATGTTTTCAAAAAAAAAGCCTATACTTTAATAATTGTATAGGTTTTTTTAGTTTAATTTATGAGTGTTTTTGCTGTATTACCTTTGTAAAATCACTAAATTTGTACATCTTGGTTTGAACCAAAAACCATTTTTTAAATCTAATTTTTTTTAATGTCGAGTATTATACAATTGCTGCCTGATCATGTTGCAAATCAAATTGCAGCGGGAGAGGTTGTTCAACGTCCTGCATCAGTAGTAAAAGAACTTTTGGAAAATGCAGTTGATGCAAGGGCCACAGATATCAAGTTAATCATTAAAGATGCTGGTAAAGCACTTGTGCAAGTGATTGATAATGGTTTAGGAATGAATGTAACTGATGCGCGTCTGTGTTTTGAGCGTCATGCTACTTCAAAAATACGTCAAGCCGAAGATTTATTTTCCTTATTTACCAAAGGTTTTAGAGGTGAAGCATTAGCATCTATTGCTGCTATTGCTCATGTTGAAATGAAAACACGTCAAGAACAAGATGAGTTAGGACACCACATTATTATTGAAGGAAGTAAATTTGTAGCACAAGAGCTTGCTGTTTTGCCACAAGGAACTTCATTTGCTATCAAAAACTTGTTTTTTAATATTCCGGCTAGGAGAAATTTTTTGAAATCAGATACTGTGGAATACCGCCATATTGTTGATGAGTTTCAACGGGTAGCATTGGCTCACCCTAACATTCAATTTACATTTTACCACAACGGAAGCGAAATGTTTAATTTGCCTCCAGCTACTTTAAGACAACGTATTGTGTCTATATTTTCGGGAAAAACAAATGAAAAATTAGTTCCCGTTCAAGAGGAAACAGATATTGTTACTATTCAAGGATTTGTAAGTAAGCCCGAATTTGCAAAAAAGAGTAGGGTCGAACAGTTTTTCTTTGTTAATGATCGTTTTATAAAAAGCGGATACTTACATCATGCAGTCATGGCTGCTTATGATGGGATTTTAAAAGACGGAGCTCAACCGAGTTATTTTTTATATCTTTCAGTACCGCCAAACACAATTGATATTAACATTCATCCTACTAAAACTGAAATTAAATTTGATGATGAGCATGCTTTATACGCTATCCTTCGGGCTTCTATAAAACACAGTTTAGGACAATTTAATGTAGCTCCAGTTTTGGATTTTGATAGAGACTCGAATCTGGATACGCCTTATCATTACAAAGATTTATCTGGCGAAGTTCCATCAATTCAAGTTGACGGGACTTTTAATCCGTTTTCTAACGAAACTCCTAGCAAACAATTTTCTAGTTATAAAAAACCAGAAAGCTCCTCAAAATGGGACAGCTTGTATGTCGGTTTAAAACAGGATGTTTTTGATGTAGAGCAAGTAACTTTTGAAAATGAGGAAGTCACATCGTCACTTTTTAACGATGAAGAAGTGGAGCATGCGGTCCATAAAACCTATCAAATTCATAAAAAATACATTGTATCGTCTATCAAATCAGGAATGGTAATTGTTGATCAGCAGCGTGCACACCAACGCGTTTTGTATGAGCAGTTTTTGGTAAATATGACGGTACAGCAAGCATCAAGTCAGCAACTATTATTTCCTTTAAATTTGTTTTATTCGTCAAGCGAAATGGAAATCATCACTGAGTTGCAACAAGCGTTAAAAAACACCGGTTTTGTTTTTGAAGATAACAATACAGATCATATTGTAATTTCTGGAATACCCGTAAACATCACCGAGAGTGAAGTTTCTATAGTTTTAGAGCAATTAATAAGTGATCTTCAAGATGGAATTCCTGAGAGCAGTTTTAGTCAAAACGATACTATTGCCAAGTCAATGGCTAAAAGTTTAGCCGTAAAAACAGGAACGCATCTTACAGAGAAAGAGCAGGAAAATTTAGTTAATGGACTTTTTGCGTGTAAGGATCCTAATGTGTCGCCATTTCATAAACCCACTTTCATCACTATGCGTGTGGAAGATTTAGATAAAAAATTTGCAGTATGAGAAACGTAACCGAAGTTGTTAAGCAATTAATTATTGTTAACATTCTATTTTTTATAGGGACATACCTTTTAGGAGATGTAGTTTATAAAGTCTTGGCTTTATTTTTTCCAGAGAATCCTAATTTTCAGTACTGGCAACCGCTATCTCATATGTTTATGCACGGAGGTGTCATGCATATTTTTTTCAATATGTTTGCTTTGTATTCTTTTGGATCAGCTTTAGAGCAAATATGGGGCGGAAAAAAGTTTTTGTTTTTTTATATTTCTTGTGGTTTAGGGGCAGCTTTGTTGCATACTGGTGTAAACTATTATTATTTTAATGATGCTATTACTACCTTGACTGCAAATGGCTTTAATAAGCAAGATATTTTACAGCTTTTAAATGAAGGTAAAATAGATACTCGTTGGCAGCAATTTATAAATGCCTCTGATTTTTCTAATTTCACGAGCGCTTATGCCGGGACCGCTGTGGGAGCATCAGGAGCAATTTACGGAATTATAGTCGCTTTTGCGTTTATGTTTCCTAATGCTGAACTGGCGCTTATGTTTATTCCCGTACCTATTAAAGCTAAATATTTTGTTCCAGGATTAGTTCTTGTTGATTTATACTTGGGAATCTCAGGTAAATCTATTTTTGGCGGCGGCGGAATCGCACATTTTGCGCATGTAGGTGGAGCATTATTTGGTTTTATAATGATGTGGTATTGGAAAAAAAACCAGTTTAATAAAAACCGCTGGAATTAATACAAAACAGATCGAGTATATTTTTAATAGGTATAAAAGAATTGGTATATGAATGTTATTGATGATTTGAAATTGCAATACAAAATGGGAGGAATTGTCATTCGTCTTATTATTTGGAATATCGCTTTATTTGTGATTCCTTTTTTAGTTTTTTCTATTTTATCTTTAATGGGTATTACTATTGACTACCTTCAATATGTAAGCTTATCATCAAACCCTACTGTTTTTATAAGCCAGCCTTGGACTATTTTGAGCTATGCTTTTTTTCATACTGGAATCATGCATATTCTTTTTAATTTATTAGTTCTTAATTTTGCAGGAAGATTATTCATGACTTATTTTACAGGCAAGCAATTGTTTGGCTTGTATGTTTTGGGAGCTATTTTTGCTGGAATAGTGTATGTTTTAGTTTTTTATATTTTGGCAATAGATGCGCCTATTGTTGGGGCCTCTGCGGCTATAATGGCTATTTTGGTTGCAGTTGCAACATACAATCCATTGATGGAGCTCCGAATGTTGATATTTGGAACCGTAAAGCTTTGGCACGTTACAGCTGTTATTGTATTTATTGATTTAATGCAATTGCGTTCCGGTAATATGGGTGGGCATATTTCACATCTTGCAGGAGCTTTATTTGGTTTTTTATTCATTAAACTACTTGAAAATGGGACTGATCTAAGTAAAATAATATCAGGTTTTATAGATTTTTTCCAAAATCGATTCCAAAAAAACAATGCTACACCTTTTAAAAAAGTGTATAAATCGCATCAAAAACCAGCACCAAAAACAGTTTCTAAAATTGTTGTAAAAGATAATAATCAGCAGCAAATAGATCAAATATTGGATAAAATAAGTCAATCTGGTTATGATAGTTTATCTCAAAACGAAAAAGAATTCCTTTTTAAAGTAGGAAAATAATCTGAATTAAATTGTATATTGTAACTAGTATTTAAAAGTGTAAGTATGAGAAATCTTTCTTGGTTTAATAAAGGTATGTTTCTACTCAATATAGTCCTAACAGTGGTGACTTTTATTGCTTATATTTTACCTTTCTTGGCCCCGAAATCTTTCCCGTTATTGTCAGTTCTTACATTATTCATGCCTTTGTTCTTTGTTTTCAACACCTTGTTTTTTTTCTATTGGGCCTTACAATTTAAAAAACAATTGATTGTTTCTGGAATTGTATTGTTAATAGGGATTACATTTATAAATAAGTTTTATAAATTTTCAAGTGTTGAATTGCCTAAAGTAGAACAAGATTTCACCATCATGAGCTACAATGTTAGACTCTTAAACGTTTTTAAATGGATTGAACGTGATGATGTACCTGGTGATATTTTGAATTTTATAAATGAAAAAAACCCTGATATATTGTGTATTCAAGAGTTCTCATCAACTGCTGGAATAGATTTAAAGGTATATCCACACCGCTATATTTTTACCGAAGGAAATCAAATTAAAACGGGTCAAGCTATTTTTTCAAAATTTCCTATAATTGATCACGGTAATATTATCTTTCCTAAATCCAGTAATAATGTCATTTACGCAGATATAAAGAAGGGAAAAGATATTATTAGGGTATATAACATGCACTTACAATCTATCAAAATTTCTCCAGACGTCAATGAAATCGATGAAAATATCGATGCTATTAATCAGAATAAATCTCAAAAACTTTTTATTCGAATCAGTAAGGCATTTAAACAACAACAGCAACAAGCTGAGCAATTTCGAGAGCATAAATTAAAGTGTACCTATCCAGTCATCATTTGTGGTGACATGAATAATAGTGCATTTTCGTATGTTTATAGAAGTATAAAAGGGAAAATGAAAGACAGTTTTGAAGAGGCAGGTCAGGGTTTTGGTGAAACCTATAAGTTTAGATATTATCCAGCAAGGATTGACTATATTTTTGCTGATGAAAGAATGAAGGTAAAAAAATTCGAAAACTTTTCTAATTTTATAAATTCGGATCATTTTCCTATAATGGCACGTTTATCCTATGAATAGTTTTTGTTTGGTAATAAATGAATTATTTTCTTTAGGTGTTTGTTCTAATAAATTATAAGGTCTGATTTCTCAAATAATCCACAGTAAACTTACCTTCATTGAAAAGTAAATCTAGTATGCTTAAATTATTTAGAAATCCATATTTGTCATCAAAAACTTGAGGATAGGTTTCAAATTTTGAGATATCCTTTTTTCCGTTTGCTAATGATCTATAATCTGTAATAATAGCTGGATCTGTCTCTAGGACATACGATTCGGTTTTAGAATAATCCATTTTCATTCGCATACACTTAGATAGCAATTCTAAAACTTCAAAGTTTAGATCCATCAAAAAATCATGTTTCTTTTCGAAAATAGGTTGTAAATCATCTTCAAAAAACTCAAAAAAAGGAGAGCTTCTATATGCTGCCTCTAAGGATTTGAAATGCTGTTTTTGCCAATCAAAATCATTTTCTATTCGGATATCTTTTGTTTTTTGATGGGTTGTTTTACTATGTTTTATAGGGATATTCAAAAGTTGAATTCCGTTTGGACTGTAAATGTAAGTTCTATTTCGGTTAGTTTGCTTTTGAAAATTATCTTCGACCTCATAAAGTACTGAATCAGCTTTTGCAATGGCTACAAAATGACTTATAGAAGGGAAATAGGTGGGGTGTATGATAATATTCATGATGTTGTAATGTACTAGCGTTTAGAGTTTTTAGTGCTGCTAAACGCTAGTTTTTTTATTTAAACTTTGTTTGTTTTTCTTTTTTTCCAAAAATAATCTCCTATGAAAAATACAACTAGTCCAATTAGGAATAATTGAAAATAAGATTGAGGTTGTCCTTCACCACTCACGGTTGTGAAAACTCTATTCCAACGAATTTTGTTGATTCCTTTACCGTTAGGATCTATACTTAACCATATAAATATTGGTTTACCTACAATATGATTTTCTGGAACAAATCCCCAGTATCTACTATCTTCGGAGTTGTTACGGTTATCACCCATCATCCAGTAGTAATTTTGCTTAAAAGTGTATTCTTTAGCAATTTTACCATTGATACGAATTTCTGTGCCGTTTACTTGCAACTGATTGTTCTCGTAATCGTCAATAATCGTTTTGTAGAAAGGTAGGTTTTCAATAGTTAAAGCAACAGTTTTTCCTTGTTCTGGGATGTAAATAGGTCCGTAATTATCGCTATTCCATTTTTTCAGGTGAGGAAAAACGCCTTTGCCAAAATTTGCTTGATCAACGCCTTTGGCAATTTGTTTCACTACTGCTGTTACGCCGGGAGTATTTTTAAAAACCTGAGCACCTTCTTCTGTTAAGGCACTAAGGAAAATAGTGTCTCTTTTGGTGTCATTTGTAAAAAAAGCTCTATCAGTAATATCTAATTCTTTAAAAAGATATTCAAGATCAATAGGTGTTTTTCCATCAAGCGCAATTTTATATGAAAATTGTGGTTTAGCTCTTTCTGGTAATTGAAGGATCTTACCGTCAATATACACATCTCCATTAACAATAGAAAGGTTGTCGCCTGGCACTCCTACGCATCTTTTTACGTAATTTGATTTTTTATCAATTGGTTTGTAAGCTCTTCTTTTTGAGGTGTCAAAAAATTTGTAAACCGTGTCAACAGGCCAGTTAAAGACAACTATATCAGTTCTCTTTATATTTTGAATTCCAGGTAATCTTAAGTAAGGCAATAAAGGCCATGAAGAATATGATTTTCTTTGAGTCAAAGGTATAGAGTCGTGAACCATAGGTAACGCCACAGTTGTCATAGGTACTCTTGCACCATAATTCATTTTACTTACAAACAAAAAGTCTCCTACTAATAATGATTTTTCTAATGATGATGTAGGTATTGTAAAGGGCTGAATAACATAAGTATGAACAAGAGTTGCTACCACCACTGCAAATAATATAGAGCTTATGGTATCGGCTGTTTTGTTTTGAGGAGATACACTTCTGTCAGCTATGTAATTTAATTTTTGAGTATAATTAATATAATAGATGTAAAAACCTAAAGTAACAATTCCCAGAAAAGTATCTAAAGAAGATCTTTTTCCAAAACTTCTCAAGGTTTCAATCCATATTACTGGGAATAAGATTAAGTTAATTATTGGGATAAATAGTAAAACGGTCCACCATGTAGGTCTACCTATTATTTTCATTAATACGATTGCGTTATAAACAGGAATAGCTGCTTCCCATTTTTTTCGTCCCGCACTTTCATATAATTTCCAAGTTCCTAAAAAGTGAATTATTTGTACCAGTAAGAAAAATACAAACCATTGATATACAGTCATAGTCTTTTAATTTTGTTTAATTATTGTGATGCAATTTCACAAAGAGAATAATGTTTGTTTTATTTTAAATCTAATACATCTTTCATAGAGAAAATCCCTTGCTTTCCTAGAATCCATTCTGCTGCAATAACTGCTCCAAGTGCAAATCCATCTCTATTGTGTGCCGTGTGTTTTATTTCGATGCTATCAACAGTCGAATTGTATTCTACGGTGTGCGTTCCAGGAACGGTTCCTATTCTTTTAGCATCAATGTGTATTTCACCTTGATTAGGATTGTCTAAAGTCCATTTTGTGTATGAACTATTCTCCATAATTCCTTTGGCTAAAGAAATAGCAGTACCGCTAGGTGCATCTAGTTTTTGGGTATGGTGAATTTCTTCCATGCTTACTTGGTAACTGTCAAATTTTGACATCATTTTTGCAAGGTATTCGTTTAACTCAAAAAAGATGTTTACTCCTAAACTAAAATTAGAACTGGAAATCAAAGCACCTTTCGTTTCAAGGCAAAGTGCTTCAATAGAACTGTAATGTTCTAGCCATCCTGTGGTTCCCGAAATTACGGGAACATTGGCGTGAAAACAAGTCGAAATATTTTCAACAGCAGCTGACGGTACACTAAAATCAATGGCTACATCAGCCCTAGAAAGTCCTTCAAAAGTACTTTTTTCATCTTTTCTTAATACGATTTCATGACCTCGTTCCAAAGCAATTTTTTCAATCACTTGGCCCATTTTTCCGTATCCTAGTAATGCAATTTTCATTGTAATATTTTATAATTTAAAGCCAAATGAACTTTGACAATTTTATTTTTTGCTTGCTGCAATAACTTCTTATAATTGAATCACTAATTATTTATAATTCAAGCGGACTTATTTTTTTATTGATGAAAAATTAAATCTATTCACTCTTTCAAAAAGTATAATTAATAGTTAGTCCTGCATTTGTCTTGAACGTTACATCATTTTGATAAATAGCGGGGCGTAGTGATAAGTTTTCATCAACGTTAAATTGAAGTAGTGCTGCATCAACATTAGCATCAATGATGTTTAAAGCATAAAAAGCAAGTGTTACAAGTGCAGATAAATCTCTATTACGTTGGTAAAATTTTTGCCCAGCAATCAATCTGTTGTTGTCAAGAAAGGCTAAATCTTCGGTTACAACACCTTCTAGGCGTCTTTTATAAGCCGTTCTGTATTGTCTGTACTTTTTATTATTATCCGCATAAAAGTATATACTTGTACCTATAGCTCCGTAAACTAAGGGAATTTTCCAGTATTTTTTATTGTAAGCTTGACCTAAACCTGGTAATACTGCCGAGAAAAAAGCAGCTTTAGCAGGTGTAAGCGGATCAATGTTAGACACTTTCAAGGTATCCTTAACTATCAAATCTGTAGATTCTTTGGCTTGAGCCAAAACAGAGCTGCAACTCAATAGCAATAAGGAAATTGAAATGAAAAATGATTTAAACACTAGTCGTTTATTAGTTTAATGATTCTTTTAAAATCTTCTTCAGAGTGAAAAGGAATGGTTATTTTACCTTTTCCGCCGCCTGTAACTTTCACGTCTACTTTGGTACCAAAATAATTGGTAAAGGTGTTTTTGTGCGCATCCTCAACCTCAAACGAATTTGCTTTTGGCTTTCCTTCAGGTTTTGGTTTTAGGCTCTCTTGGTAATTTTTTACTAATGCCTCGGTATCGCGCACCGATAAATTTTGGCTAACAATTTTTTGATAAATATCAGCTTGAATATCTTGGTTTTCAATATTGATGATGGCTCTACCATGACCCATACTTATGAATCCATCTCTAATTCCTGTTTGAATAATAGGATCAAGTTTCAATAAGCGTAAATAATTAGCAATAGTAGATCTTTTCTTTCCTACACGATCACTCATTTGTTCTTGTGTAAGTTGGATTTCATCTATCAATCTTTGATAAGACAAGGCAATTTCTATAGGGTCTAAGTCATGACGTTGAATGTTCTCAACCAGTGCCATAACAAGTGATTCATTGTCATTTGCAATACGAATGTAAGCAGGAACGGTAGTAAGTCCTACAAGTGTAGAAGCTCTAAGACGACGCTCTCCAGATATAAGTTGGAACTTATTAAAATCTAGTTTACGTACGGTAATAGGCTGTATAACACCCAGTTCTTTTATAGAAGTAGCTAGTTCTCTTAATGATTCCTCATTAAAATTACTTCGGGGTTGAAACGGATTTATTTCGATTGCAGCAATTTCAAGCTCAATAATATTCCCAACAACCTTATCGGCATTTTTATCATCAACAGATTTGATATCGTTTTCTGGATCTTTCAATAACGCGGATAATCCTCTTCCTAAGGCTTGTTTTTTAATTGCTTGTGCCATAAAATTATTTACTGTTTTTCTTTATGATTTCTTGTGCAAGGTGAAGGTAGTTTACAGCACCTTTACTTGTTGCGTCATAATTAATTATGCTTTCGCCAAAACTAGGCGCTTCACTCAATTTTACATTTCTTTGAATGATGGTTTCAAAAACCATGTCATTAAAATGTTTTTGAACTTCTTCAACAACTTGGTTAGATAAACGCAAACGAGAATCAAACATGGTTAACAAAAGTCCTTCAATATCTAAATCCGGATTGTGTATTTTTTGAATACTTTTTATGGTATTTAGTAATTTACCCAGTCCTTCCAGAGCAAAATATTCGCATTGAATAGGAATAACTACAGAGTCTGATGCCGTTAAAGCATTAAGAGTTAATAATCCTAATGATGGCGCACAGTCAATGATAATGAAATCGTATTCATCTTTTACATTGGCCAATGCTTTTTTAAGCATGTATTCTCTGTTTTCTTTATCAACTAGTTCTATTTCTATAGCAACAAGGTCAATGTGAGATGGAATAACGTCAACATTGGGAGCAGAGCATTTAATAACTGCTTCTTGCGGAGTATGGCTGTGCTCTAATATTTGATACGTCCCTATTTCTACTGATTCAACATCAATTCCAAGTCCTGATGATGCATTAGCTTGAGGATCAGCATCAATAAGTAGAACCTTTTTTTCTAATACACCTAATGCAGCTGCAAGATTAACTGATGTTGTAGTTTTGCCAACTCCTCCTTTTTGATTAGCAATCGCGATGATTTTGCCCATTTGTTTTTCTAAATTTTGAACCGTAAAAATACGATTATTTATGGTTTTTGAAAATCTATTTTGTTAACAATCGTGAAACCACAATTTGAATGATTTTACTTGTGTTTAAAATTTTAGTTTAATTTTTTCATTTAAAAGCTATTCCAGCTGTTCGCTACAAGGTCTTGCTGTTGCCTCTGCTTTTTTACTGTCCTAAAAGGAGCTTCTTTTAGTCGCTCTTTTAGGATAAAAAAAGCAAGATGCACCTAGCGCAACGCTTTTCGCTACCATCTGGGCTTTGGTTTTCCCATCCAGAAAAAGTTTTTCTAGAATTCATCTTCTTTTTTTTAACAGAATAACATTTTTCATATTTTTCAAAAATACTTGTGTAAGATAAAAAGAGTTGTATATTTGCACCCGCTTTCGGGGTGTAGCGTAGCTCGGTTATCGCGCCTGCTTTGGGAGCAGGAGGCCGCAGGTTCGAATCCTGCCACCCCGACAAAAGCCGAACGAGATCGTTCGGCTTTTTTTTATATAAAAAAAATTATGTTTCACGTTTACATTCTTTTTTCTAGATCACAAGACAAGTATTATGTAGGGTATACTTCTATGGTTTTAGAAGAGAGACTGCGACGACATTTAAGTACACACAAAGGATTTACAGCAAGAGCCAAAGATTGGGCAATAGTTTATTCGGAGTTATTTGACCAAAAATCTTT
>NZ_MTCA01000132.1:0-8569 GCF_002150205.1 Flavobacterium sp. FPG59
CTATTATTTGTTACAAATATAACAAAAATATCTTAAAATTTTCATTTTTAGAAAAAAAGGATCAATCAAAGATTTTACTAAAGCTTGAATAACAATTTACTAGCAATTACCCCTTAGCAGAAAGGCTTATAAAATTGTGTTAAGGTCTAAAATAACTGCCCTTAAAAAGGCTTCGTTTCTATATATTTGCCCTTTAAGCCATTCCAAATGAATTTTCCAAAAAAAACAAATATACTACATATTATACTCCTCCTATTCATTTTAAGCTCTTGCGAGAAGGAGAAAAAGAAAGTAGAACTTAGGGATGATCAACTTCCTAAAACTACTTTGCCTATAATGAAACCTTTATTGCAAAAAGAACCGAAACTAGAAGCACAATTTATTAGTGAAAAAAGATCACAAATAGATTCTTTTTACCAAAAAAACTGGCCTAATAATACTGCTAATGGAAGTTTTCTTGTGGCTAAAAATGGTCAGATTATTTTTGAAAAATACGAAGGTTATGCTAATTTTAATTCGAAAACATTAATA
This sequence comes from Flavobacterium sp. FPG59, assembly GCF_002150205.1. Lineage (NCBI taxonomy): Bacteria > Pseudomonadati > Bacteroidota > Flavobacteriia > Flavobacteriales > Flavobacteriaceae > Flavobacterium > Flavobacterium sp. FPG59. The sequence goes on from NZ_MTCA01000132.1 coordinate 532, forward strand.
AATGCTAATACACCACTGCATATAGCATCAGTTAGTAAAGTGATTACAGCAACTGCCATCTTAAAATTAGTAAATGCTAAAAGAATAACATTAGACCAAAGGGTAAATACGCTCTTAACAGAATTTCCATATCCTGATGTAACTATAAGAACGCTACTTAACCACCGCAGCGGGATGCGCAACTATGCTTATTTTACAGATAGAGATAAAAGTGTTTGGGACAGAAAAAACATTTTAACAAATCAAGATATTCTGACTTTACTTGCCACTAAAAATATCGAATTAGAAAATAAAACAGATACCCGATTTAGTTACTGTAATACTAATTATGCCATTCTTGCTTTAATAATAGAAAAAGTAACCCAGAAAACATATAAAGATGCTATGGCAGCGCTCATATTTAAACCACTTAATATGAAAAACACTTATGTATTTGATTACGAAAAAGATAAAAATACAGCTGTAACATCTTATAAAGGAAATAAGGTCGAAATAGGCAAGGATTATTTAGATGCTATTTATGGTGATAAAAATATATACTCCACTCCAAGAGATTTATTAAAATTTGACCGTGCTCGTAGTAGTTCTCAATTCTTAAATCCGTCGTTATTAAAGGAAGTCTACAAAGGATATAGTAATGAGAGAAAAGGGACAAAAAATTACGGTCTTGGTATTAGAATGATCAACTGGGATACGGGACAAAACTTTTATTTTCACAATGGTTGGTGGCATGGTAATACCTCATCCTACATTACCTTAAAAGAGGAAGGCGTTACCATTATAGCATTGTCTAATAAATTCACAAGAAAAACCTACAATGTGAGAAAGCTGGCCGTTCTTTTTGGGGACTATCCATTTAAGTTTGAAGTAGATTAAATTTAGGCACAATTTTTGAAAATAGCTTGAAATTAGTTGTACATTTGCAACCTAATTAAAAAAGGGGTCGACTGGTTTTGACAGCGAGTCGAATTGATACATAAGCACGTCGAGAACTGGGACAATTCTCGTTAATAAAAGGTTTCAAAACATTTACACGGCGAAGGAAACTACGCTCTTGCTGCATAATCCGAATTATAGTAAGATTAGCCTCGTCCTACCAGGTAGGAAAGCAGGATTCTCCTCGAAAGCTCTGGTTTTTAGCGTTCGAAACAGGGGAATCGTAAATTAAAACCTAGAATTTTGTAAGCTACGGGCAATTTTCGAAACTAAAGTAGCTAAGTAAAGTGTGGCTGTTTCTGGCCTAGCACTGCGTCGAAAATTCAATCAGGAAATAAGCGCGTAGAAAGTGTATGAATTGCTTGTTTGGACCCGGGTTCGATTCCCGGCGACTCCACTTTAATAATCCGTAAAAACCTTTTAAAAAGGTGTTTACGGATTATTTTTTTTTACTTCCCAACAATTTTAAAATTTATTCCAACAGCAATAAAATCCTAACCTTAAAAATAGTTTGTGCACTATGTTGCTGTCCTTTTTAGTCTTATTGCAAGAAAAAAAAATACTCGTATTGAAATTGAAATAAATTTGGAATTAGCTCTTAACACAACTACCATACAATTGCACAATAATTAACAATTGATAAGTGTACACTCTACACTACCATTAAAGACTTTAATAAAAATGTAAATGTCAAGACTGTAATTGATGGAAATTACTTTTTAGGCTTAAAAGTATGAACATAGCCTAGACTTAGCTCCGTAAAATCAGCCTGCCCTAGATTTGCATTTATATTTGCTGCAAGAAATACGTTATGTTGTGGCGATTTTTGAGTAGCAAAGGCGTAATATCTAAAACCTAGTCTAGATGAAATTACCTGCTTAATTTTGGCCTGAGAGCCAAAATCTTGTGCAATATATTGTCCTGAGTTTGAACTTCCATTGTTTAAATACCAATCTACTTTATAGGCAGGTTTGTAAAAATTCACTCCCAATTCCGTCTCGACACTAAAATGATTCATTAAAATTTCAAAATTAGCATACACTCCTAAAGTGGTTGCGTTATGAAATGGATTTTCCTTTAAGTATGCAAATTGATTCTTTGACAACTCATCATTACTTTTTATAAAATCATAATAATCATCATAAAAACGGTAATACATACCTAAACCATATTTGTAGGTCTTATTTTTTATTTTTCCAATGGCAAATGATGCTGTGTACACGTTTTTGACCGAGTTATAACCTCTTGCCAAAACTTTTTGCCCTAGACCAAAACGTGTAGAAATATAATTTTGTGTGATTGATTGGCTAGTATCTAAAATTTTGTTAGAGTTAATAAGCTCCTTTTTAGAATACTTAAATTCGGTTTTAAGCGTGGCCAAAACCGAATTCAAACCATGATTAGGCAATCTTGTATGTCCGTTAGAAAAATGCGTTGCTCCCACTCCTAGTTTTACATCAACTTGGTTTGTTTGTGCCAAATCATAATACACAAACGATCTAAATGCCCACGTAATAGGCGTTGACACCCCAAAATTACCTGGATTTGTAACCTTATCATAAATCACACTATGATAGGAAGCCCCAAGTCCTACTTGAAAACGAACTCTGTTTGTAAGGCTTTGGAATACTCCAAAATCTAAAAAAGGCAAAACGGCAACACTGTATCCTACTTGCTTAAGATTACCAAAATCAGCGTACGTGACTGCAATTCCAGTTTTGGGATAATTCAGGAATTTAGCCCATGTTTTATTTTGATAGGTGGTTTTTCCAAAAGTTAAATCAATACCTTTTTGATTTTCAGTCTCGGGAAAAATACTTATCGATGGCAATGTTTTACCCATAGAAAAACCAAGCCCTATAAAACGATGATCCTTTTTACCTTTTGAATCAATATCTTGTGCGTAACCTACCCGAAATGAAAAAATTAGAAATAAAAAAACTATCCTTGAAACCATATTCTACTACAATAAATTATTAGGTGCATACTCATAATGCTAACTTTAAAAAAGCGGTAAAAATAGCAAAAAGAATGACCTAATAGTCAAATCTTTCACCAGATTCAAGGTTATTTTAAATGGAGATTTTATAACTCATACAAATTTATTTAAAATTCAAAGCCTGTTTCGCTCTAAAATTCCACTTTCAAAATACAATGTAACATAAGTCACTGACTGTGGTAAAAAGCATTACTACTTTTGCATAGATAAACCATAATAGGAGAAATTTTTTCATACAAATACTTTAAAAAACAACTATGCTTCAAATTCTACAAAATTTATTTTCCAAAAACGATAACAGTATCTTAAAAAAAATGATACAAGAGGGCGCCTTGTTAATAGACGTTCGCTCACAAAATGAATTTGTACAAGGAAATGTAAAAGGATCTGTCAATATTCCCTTGGATCAAATTGAAAATAACCTACACCAGCTTAGGGGTAAAACTAATATTATTGTTTTTTGCAGAAGCGGGAATCGTAGCGGACAAGCAAAATTACTATTAAACAAAAACGGTATTGTTAATGTGACGAATGGCGGTACTTGGGGCAATATTCAAGACATTCTTGACAAGAATGTAATAAAAAAATAGCATCATGGAAATTAAAAAACAAATTAATAAAGATCTTATTTTAAGAGAAAAACTAGCACTACAAAGAACTGTACTGGCAAATCAATCTACATTTCTTTCTTTTTTAAGAACCTCAATGTATTTCTTGATTGCAGGTTTAAGCCTTAAAAATGTGATCAAAGTAGAGAACAGTATATTGTTTGAAATCATGCTCTTTGGTGCATCTTTCGCAATTTTCACTATTGGGTGTATGAATTATGTAAAACACAAAAAATCAATTGCTTCTAATAAAAAACACATTGGTGAATATCAATTGGAATATTATGAATTTTAGCAAATACCTGCACTATAGAAACAAACTTTGTATCAATTATAATAAAACAGCATGTCTATGGAAATTTTAGAATTAATCAGAGAACCTTGGCCGTGGTATATTGCGGGCCCGCTAGTTGGACTTACCGTTCCGGCTTTGTTAATCATTGGTAACAAATCATTTGGTATTAGTGCTTCATTGCGTCATACTTGCGCCATATGCTTACCCGCAAACATTAAGTTTTTCAAATACGATTGGAAAAAAGAAATCTGGAACATGTTTTTCGTTTTCGGTATTTTATTGGGTGGTATACTTGCGTACAGCTTTTTATCAAATCCTAATCCAATAATCATTAATGAAAATCTAAAAACCGAATTGGCAGGTTACGGCATTACTGAAATTTACGGAATGCTACCAGAACAATTATTCTCGTGGGAAAGTTTGTTTACACTCAAAGGATTTATCATGATGGTTATTGGTGGTTTTTTCATTGGTTTTGGTTCTCGTTATGCGGGAGGTTGCACTAGTGGTCACGCTATTTCTGGTTTGTCTAATTTACAAATACCATCATTAATTGCGACATGTTGTTTCTTCATAGGCGGTTTGATTATGGCAAACCTTATTTTACCATTTATTCTTTCACTTTAAATCACAAATTATGAAACTAAAAGATCAAAATACTGATTTCGAAACGCGTTCCCTAGACACCATTTGTATCAACGAAAGCCAATTGCAACACAAATGGTACCATAATTTAAAATACTTAGTCATTGGTATCTTGTTTGGTATTGTTTTCATCAAAGCAGAAATTATCAGTTGGTATCGGATTCAGGAAATGTTCCGTTTCCAATCTTTTCACATGTACGGCGTAATTGGAAGTGCCATTTTTGTGGGAATAATATCCGTTTTTCTAATAAAAAAATTCAATATCAAAACTATTTATGGCGAAAGAATTGAATTTCATAACAAGACCTTTAACAAAGGACAAATCTATGGCGGACTCATTTTTGGATTAGGCTGGGCAGTAACGGGAGCTTGTCCTGGACCGTTGTTTGCACAAATTGGAACGGGAGCCTCTATAATGATTGTTACCTTATTTTTTGCAATCGTAGGAACTTGGGTATATGGTAATTTTAGAGATAAACTGCCTCATTAAAACTATTGAAATTTGAAAGAAAAACACAATATAATAAGTAACCTCTCTATATTGTGTTCTTATTATTAGAGTACTTATTTTACTTTAATATTCCCTCTGTTTTTTAAAAACATAACTTCTATAATTTTACTAGACATAGAGGTGCTCACACCTAAATGATTGGATAAAATTTCAATAAGACTTTTTTCCTCTTTTTCTAATGTTCCGTCAGCTAACAAGACATCTAAGGCTAGAGCAAACAAGGTTTCTTTGTCTTCGGTTTCTATCCAAGAACAACAAACCTTTATATATTTAAGCTGTCCCACCTCTTTATATAATGCAATGGCAGTTTCATAATAAGGTCCAAAATCTACACTCTTAAATTTTTCTTTAGAATACAGAATTCTTGTAAGCGATTTTCTTTCGGCTTCAGATATATAATGATCTGCTTTTATACAAGTATATAAAATTCCTAACCAAGCCTCAGCTTCAGATTGAATTGGATTTTCTCCCATAGTATTAATGTCTTTTTCCAAAATATTTTTTTGCTAAATTTACAATTAACCATTTATAAAAACAATCCAGAGTGTGTGTATATTTTGATGTCATAAAAAAATTCATAATAACAAGAGACTAACACAAACTTAACAGCCTAAAATTGAGGTTAAAAGAGGAACATTTTATATATTAGCATATAAATATTAATTTAAACTATAATTTTTATCTATTGAATTTTTAATTCACTACGAATGTTTTAAATAACTTTGTAATCAGAAAAATAAAAACAAACATACTATGGAAAATAATGCAAAACCAACCTCCTACAATGTAAACGGTGAAAGTAAATGTCCTTTCTCTGGAGCGTCATCTGCTGCGCCAAAACAAAGTGTTATTCACGGTAAAACAAATCGTGATTGGTGGCCTAACCAGCTTAATTTAAAAATTCTGCGTCAAAATTCATTAGAGAACAATCCCATGGGAGCCAACTTTAATTATGCCGAAGAATTTAAAAAAGTAGATTTAGAGACTTTAAAAAAAGATATTAAAGAAGTTATCACAACTTCTCAAGACTGGTGGCCTGCAGATTACGGAAGCTACGGTCCCTTTTTTATACGTTTAGCTTGGCACAGTGCAGGAACATACCGTATTGCAGATGGTCGTGGTGGAGCTGGTTTTGGAACACAAAGATTTGCACCATTAAACAGCTGGCCAGATAATGCCAACTTAGACAAAGCTCGTTTGTTGTTATGGCCCATAAAACAAAAATATGGCAACAAAGTTTCATGGGCAGATTTAATGGTATTAGTGGGGAACTGTGCCTTAGAATCAGCAGGATTTAAAACGTTTGGTTTTGCTGGAGGTCGTGTAGACGTTTGGGAACCACAAGAAGATATTTACTGGGGACCAGACAAAGAATGGTTGTCTTTAAGTACAGAACCACACAGCCGTTACTCAGGAGATCGTGAGTTAGAAAATCCTTTGGCTGCTGTACAAATGGGGCTTATTTATGTAAACCCAGAAGGACCAGATGGAAACCCAGATCCGCTATTAGCAGCACGTGACATTAGAGAGACATTTGCACGTATGGCCATGAACGATGAGGAAACAGTAGCCTTGATTGCAGGAGGACACACACTAGGAAAAACTCACGGTGCTGCTGATCCTAATGTATATGTAGGAGCTGAACCAGCAGGTGCATCTATTGAAGAGCAAAGTTTAGGCTGGAGAAATACCTATGGCACTGGAAATGGTGCAGATACCATTACAAGTGGTCTTGAAGGCGCTTGGACTACTACACCAGTAAACTGGAGTAATAATTATTTTGAAAACCTATTTGGCTTTGAGTGGGAATTAACAAAAAGTCCTGCAGGAGCTCATCAATGGAAGCCAGTAGGAAATGGCGGTGCGGGAACAATTCCTGATGCTCATGATGCATCAAAAACACACCAACCAATGATGCTTACAACTGATTTATCTTTGCGTGTTGATCCTGCTTATGAGAAAATCTCTCGTCACTTTTTAGAAAATCCTGATGCTTTTAACGATGCTTTTGCAAGAGCATGGTTTAAATTGACTCATAGAGATATGGGGCCAAAAGTACGTTATTTAGGAAATGAAGTACCAGCTGAAGAGTTAATTTGGCAAGATCCAGTTCCTAATGTTACACATGATTTAATCAATGAGCAAGATATTGAAGCACTTAAAGCTACTGTTTTATCATCTGGGTTAAGTATTTCAGAACTTATAAGTACCGCATGGGCTTCGGCATCTACTTTTAGAGGATCAGATAAGCGTGGTGGAGCAAACGGTGCTCGTATTAGACTAGAGCCACAAAAAAGTTGGAAAGTAAACAATCCTTCACAATTAGATCGTGTTTTAGCTACGTTAGAGAATATCAAAAATGAATTCAATTCTCATAATACTGATAAAAAAGTATCAATTGCCGACTTAATTATACTAGCTGGAAATGCAGCAGTTGAAAAAGCAGCAGCAAATGCAGGAATTCAAGTTAAAGTTCCTTTTGCCGCTGGACGTACGGATGCTTCACAAGAGCAAACAGATGTTGAGTCGTTTGCAGTTTTAGAGCCACAAGCTGATGGATTTAGAAATTATGTAAAAACTAAATATACCGTTTCTGCCGAAGAAATGTTAATTGACAAAGCACAGTTATTGACATTAACTGCTCCAGAAATGACAGTTTTAGTAGGTGGTATGCGTGTATTGAACACCAATTTTGATAAGTCTCAAAATGGAGTTTTTACAAGCAGACCTGAAACACTTACTAATGATTTCTTTGTAAACTTATTAGATTTAAGAACTACTTGGAAAGCCGTTTCAGAATCTGACGATGCTTTTGTAGGTAGTGATAGAATGGCTGGTGGATTAAAATGGATTGGAACAAGAGTTGATTTAATTTTTGGATCTAACTCTGAATTAAGAGCACTTGCAGAAGTTTACGGATACCATGATGCACATGAAAAATTTGTAACTGACTTCGTAGCTGCATGGACTAAGGTGATGAACCTTGATCGTTTTGACTTAGTGTAAATATTGAATTTTAATTTGTTTAAAAGGTGGTCTAGCAA
>NZ_MTCA01000106.1:0-9745 GCF_002150205.1 Flavobacterium sp. FPG59
CATTAAACACTTTATGAGTCTGCTTTTGAAAATCTTCTGGTTTTGCATAAAAAATATTTTCTACAAAAGTTTGAGGATTTAGATCTATCAATGGAAACCAAGTGCTTTGAACTTGTACTTGAATTTTATGTCCTTTCTTAAAGGTATGAAACACATCTTGCAACTTAACATTTACTGCTGTTTTTTCATTAGCCACAAACGATTCTGGTTTACTAAAACTATTTCTAAAACGACCTCTCATTACTTCGCTTCTCACCATCATGTGATAATTGCTCATTTTTAAATGAGGAGCTATCTCTTTAGTCTCTGGCTCCTCATTAGGAAAAACATCAATAACTTTTACTACCCAGTCCGCATCTGTACCTGTTGTAGCCACTTGTAATTGCGCTAAAATATCGCCAGCAAGCGTTGTATCGTCTGTTAAAATTTCAGTTTCAAAAACAAGAACATCAGGACGTCTTGCTGCAAAACGCTGGTCATCTGTCATGTATTTTCTAGGTGTAAGACCTTGTTGTTTAACATCTTCAGAATAAGGAACCGGTTTCTTTGGGTCGCTAATAAATTCTTCAAAGGCAAAATTCTTTTTTGCCATTTGTGACAACTTGTTGTCTTGCATGAAAAAAGCTTTCTTTTCGGTATTCTTTGGAGGCCAAGCATCATATGTTTTCCATTCTTTTTTACCCGAATCAAAAACATAAGCCTCAGGAAGTATGTTTTCAGCTTTACCATTATTTTTTAGGAAATGACGGAAAAAATTAGCTTCAATATTTTTTTGGTAAAAACCTGAAATGCTATCGCCAAAATTAATATTCCCAATAACTTGTTTAGCAGAATTACGAGCCCAATCTCCGTGACTCCATGGCCCCATTACGATGGTATTGTAATTTTTACTGCTCTTTTCAATCGTACTGTATGTATTTAATGGACCGTATAAATCTTCTGCATCAAACCAACCACCAACCGTCATAACTGCAGGTTTAATATTGTTCAAATGTTGAAGAATACCTCGCTTTTGCCAAAAATCATCGTAACTAGAATGATCTTTTAGCTGTTGCCAAAATTCATTATCGGCTCCGTAATACTTATCTAAATTTGAAAGTGGGCCAGCATCAAGAAAAAATTGATAATCATCATTAGTTCCCGTATTGGTAAATGTATACCATGGCTCTGTGGTACGTGCCTTTTTTTGTGGTCCAAATAAAGGTGTCACTTTCCAGTAACTTAAAAGATAAGCTCCATTGTGATGAAAATCATCAAAGAAGAAATCAGCAATACATGCTTGTGGCGAAACTGCTTTTAATGCCGGGTGATTACTTAATAAAGAATACGTTGCATAAAAACCTGGATAAGATATTCCCCATGTTCCTACGTTTCCGTTATTATTAGGTACATTTTTTACCAACCAATCTATTGTATCATACGTATCAGATGCTTCATCAATATCAGTCTTTGATTTTTTATTAGGTACATAGCCACGCATGTTATCATACAAACCATCACTCATAAACCTACCACGAACATCTTGGTAAACTACAATATACCCTTCTTTCATCATCGTTTCACTTGGTGAAATCGACCTTTTCATTTTATCAGCGCCATAAGGCCCCGAGTTATAAGGTGTTCTTTGCATGATGATTGGATACTTTTTTGAGGTATCCTTTGGAGTATAAATTGAGGTAAATAGCTCAGCTCCATCGCGCATCTTGATATGCACTTCTTTTTTAGTGTAATTTTCTGCTACATAATTTGGTTTAGAATCCTGAGCCGAGGATAATAAGACACCAAATATCAATAATGCAATACTTAGTAGTTTTTTCATGTGTTTTTTAAATTTAATAGGGTTTAAAGATAAAAAATATGTGGAAATAAAAACAGTTTAAAGACACTAAAATAAATTCATTGTAAAAAAATAAGCATAAAAAAAGGCCTATTCGGCCTTTTTAAATGAATCTATTCCGTCTCTCAACCAATCTTTATAAGCATTGATATCTGAGTTGTAACTTTCTGGTTTATCTGATAGCATATTCCCATCAGTGTCCATAACAATGTAGTATGGCTGTGCATTTGCTTTAAACTTGGTAATTTGAAAATCACTCCATTTATTTCCTACGCTTACCACCTCTTTTCCAGTTTCTTTAGATACGTATTGCTCTTCTTTTGGGAGTTCCCTTTTATCATCAACATATAACGAAATAAGCACAACCTCGTTTTGCAATATTTTTAAAATCATTGGATCGGACCAAACATAGTCTTCCATTTTTCTACAATTCACACACGCATAACCTGTAAAATCTAATAGAATAGGTTTGTTAACTGATTTTGCGTAAGCTACTCCCTTGTCATAATCCTCAAAAGCTATTAAATCATGTGGTCCTAAATGAGCTCCATCTGGTAAAACTTGGGCTGTTTTTGCTGAGCCTCCTTTTGAATTCCCTACTCCATAAGGACTTTCGCTATAGGTCATAGGTGGCGGAAAACCTGAAATTAATTTTAATGGCGCTCCCCAAATCCCTGGAATTAGATACACTGTAAAAGCTAAAACTACTAATCCTAAAGACAATCTTCCTACCGAAATATGATTCAATGGACTATCGTGTGGGAGTGTAATTTTTCCAAAAAGATATAAAGCTAATGTTCCAAAAATAGCAATCCAAATGGCTAAAAACACTTCTCTTTCCAAGAAATGGAGCTGCAATACCAAGTCAGCATTAGATAAAAACTTAAAGGCCAATGCCAGTTCTAAGAAACCTAATACTACTTTAACCGTATTCAACCACCCACCTGATTTAGGTAATGAGTTCAACCAACCTGGGAACATAGCAAACAACATAAATGGTAATGCAAGTGCTAATGAAAAACCAAACATTCCTACAATAGGTGCAATACCGCCTTTGGAAGCTGCCTCTACTAACAGAGTTCCTACAATAGGCCCCGTACATGAAAAAGAAACTATGGCTAGAGCCAATGCCATGAATAAAATACCAATAATACCACCTCTATCTGCTTGACTATCTACTTTATTTGCCCAAGAATTTGGCAACATGATTTCGAATGCGCCCAAAAATGACGAGGCAAAAACAACTAATAAAATAAAGAAAATGATATTAAACCATACATTGGTAGATAAAGCATTTAGGGCATCAGCTCCAAATATTGCCGTTACCAAAAATCCTAAAACAACATAAATAAAAATTATCGCAATACCGTAAATAATAGCATTTCGAATTCCTTTTGCCTTAGTTTTACTTTGTTTGGTAAAAAAACTAACCGTCATAGGGATCATTGGGAAAACGCATGGTGTTAATAATGCTGCAAATCCAGATAAGAATGCAATAAAAAAGATAGACAATAATCCTCTTTTTTCCTCTGGTTTGTCAACTTTAGGTGCTTCTACTTTGATAGGTTTTTCTGCATTCAAGTCAGATTTAACGGTATCAACAACCTCCTTTGACAGGTTGGAATCGCCTGTTGCTGTATTTACCACCGGTGCTACTTCTATGGTTGCACTTTCGTTTTGAGGAATTTTTATAGTAAAATTCTTTTCAACATTGATGCAGACATCTTTACAAACCTGATAATTAAAGTCAACTTTAACCTCAGTAAGCTTAGTATTTGTAAGTTCAATTTCTTGTTGAATTTGAGCCTTTTTCTCAAAAAAAGTTTCGTTTACTTCAAATATATCATTGAAGGCAGTTCTTGTTTTGCTTTCTTTGGCTTTGCCAATAAGTTTAAAATTTCCTTTTTGGTTTTTAAAAATAATTTCAAGAGGAAGTGGTCCCCCATCTGGCGTGAATTGGGAATACAAATGCCACTCGTTATCAATAACAGCATTAAAAATCAAGAGGTATCTGGTATCTGACTTTTTTTCAATTTTAGTAGTCCATTTTGCTGGATCTAAAATTTGAGCATTACCATTGGCAAAAGCCAAAAATGCTATAAGTAAAAGGATTATTTTTTTCATGAGCGTCGTTCTATTTTTAGAATGTTTTTTGTTTGGTGGTCTATTTTAAATCGTTCGTCTTGTCTTATCGAGAGGATCCAGACAATAGTTTCATTGGAACACAAAATCCAACTATTTTCTTTGTCTAGGAGTGATATTTTCTCGTCTTTAAAAATTTTACTCACTTTTTTAGACTTTCCTCCCATACCAAGAGGCTGAAAAACATCTCCTTCTCTCCATCGGCGTAATACTAATGGATATTTTAATTTATCTGCATCTACAAAAATTATATTTTCATTTACAGCTGTCAATTTTTCAACCGACTGAAAACTCAAATGAATAGGAGATACAATTTCATGTAAATCGCTATCAATTTTAAACTCTTCTCTTTCATTTACGAAATTTATCGGACTAAGGATTAAATAATCACGATCTTTTAATAATCGGTATTGAGGAGAGAGAACAAACTTGCCTGATTGACTTTCAACAAGTGAATAAATATCATCCCAAGATGTAAACTCAAATTCTTTGAGCCACTGGTACAAATAGGATTTATAATTGGGTAATTGTTTTAATTTTTTAATATCTAGATGTATAATTTCATCCTCTTGCTTTGCAACCTGCTGATAAATCATAATCGCGGCATCCTCCATCATAACATTAGTTTCCTGAAGATAGGTTTGAGTTTTAAGAAATGATGACAAAAAATTAGAATTAATATCTTTTAACAAAGGTATAACCTGATGTCGGATTTTGTTTCGAAGGTATTTATCTGTGGCATTGCTGCTGTCTTCTCTCCATTTGATATTGTTCTCATGGGCATAACGTGTAATTTCATCTTGGCTAAATGCCAAAAGTGGTCTTACTACACGATCATTCTGTTCCGGAATTCCGGTCAGACCCTCTATTCCAGTCCCTCTACTTAAATTAATTATAAAGGTTTCAAGAGCATCATCAGCATGGTGTGCCGTAAGAATATAATCGTATTGTTCTTGCTCTAAAATTTCGTAAAACCAGCTGTAACGCAACTCTCTTGCGGCAACTTGTGTGGATATTTTAAAATCTTCGGAAAATGCCTTGGTGTCAAATTGAGTAAAAAAGAAAGGAACATTGTTATTTGATGCGTACTCTTGAACAAATTTTTGATCCTCAAAACTTTCTAAACCTCGAAGCTGAAAATTACAATGAGCAATAGCCATGCTAAATCCCATTTGCTGAAACAAATGAACCATAACCATGCTGTCTATACCACCACTGGTTGCCAAAAGCACCTTTTTACCTTGTAAAAAAGATAGCTTTTGCTGAATATGTTTCTCTATTTGTTGTATCATTTTATTTAACTTAACTAACTCAAAACCTCAAGCATTGCATGAGCTTTTAGCAAACATTCTTCATACTCTTTTTCTGGAACCGACAAAGAAGTAATGGCACTTCCCACAGAAAAAGAAACGTATTTTGAAGCACTGTTGTACAGAATACTTCGGATAACTACATTAAAATCAAAATCCCCGTTAGGAGTAAAATACCCGACTGCTCCACTGTAAACGCCTCTTTTGGTTTCTTCAAGTTCGTCAATGATATTCATGACAGAAATTTTTGGTGCCCCTGTCATACTTCCCATTGGAAAAGTTGATTTTAAGACATCAATTACAGCATATTGAGAATCAAGTTTAGAGGTAATAGTCGTAATCATTTGATGCACTTGCAAAAATGAGTAAATCTTGCATAGCTCTGTTACTTGAACACTGCCTTTATGAGCTGTACGAGCCAAATCATTTCGAACCAAATCCGTGATCATTATATTTTCTGCACGTTCCTTTGGGTCTGATGCTAATTTATTTTTAGATTCTTCATCTTCAGTTGTATCCAAAAAACGTTTAGATGTACCTTTTATGGGCTGGGAAACTATTAATTCTCCTTCTTTTCTTAAATAACGTTCCGGTGACGCCGAAAGTATGTAATGTTGATGATTCTTAAAATAAACTGCAAAAGGTGGTTTTGAGATGGAATTTAATTTTAAAAACTTTTGCAATGGATCAATTGCTGTATTTTCAGAAAAAAATTCCATACAAAAATTAGCTTCATAAATATCCCCTCGGTGAATGTGATCTTTTACTTTAATCACTTTCTTCAAATAATTTTCTCTTGAAATCCGCTGTTTTACATGAACTGTTTCAACAATGGTATTGATAGGACATTCTGTAGACAAAATAGTTGCATAATCATAGTCTATTTCATCATCACAAAAATTCAAATATTGAATTTCAAGTGTGTTTCCTTTGAGTATAAATACTTTTTTGGGTTGAAAAAAAAATAAATCTGGAAAATCTAAAAAATCATTGTTTTTTGATGAAACCTTTTCAACATCGTTTTTTAAATCATAAGACAAGTAACCAAACAACCAGTCTTTAGTACTTTCTTGATATTGTTTCAAATCATCGAATGCATTGTAATAATCTGTTTTTAAAGAGGTAAAAGCGTCAACTGCAAGCACGCAATCAAAAGAGGAGTATTCTTGTGGATACGAATTACTATCTAAAAAAATAATTTCACGAAACTGTTGCGCCCATGTTGCAAGTTGTTGCTTGATTTGTAATGGATTTTCGACATTTTTTATGATGGATGTTCTCAAGGAATTGAAATGTTTTTTATAGCTCAAAATTACAACATTTTTATGTTAAATCGGTAATCATGACTGATTCTAAAAGCAAGAATATACAAAGCTTTTAAACGTAATTCCTTGCCCATTTAAACAAAGTTTATTTTGATGGCATGAAATTTGAATTGTAGCATTTTACTTAAAATCTAAAAAGCCAGCAAACAAGAAAACACCTATTAACAAATAAATTATTAACCTGTAAAACAAAAAATTATGCTTAAAAAACACCATGCCCTATTCCCTTTACTGCTAATCATTTTAGCCATTTCTTGTAAAAAAGCCGATTCTTTAGATGAAACTTCTTCTAAAACAACAACTTCTTCAATAGATAGTAGTAATACTGTTTCTTCAGCTGCAGCAGTACAACCAAAAAATAGTGATAGAAAATTTGTACGAACTGCCGATATTAAATTTAAGGTAAAAAATGTTCCCAACTCAACTTACATTATTGAAAACGCCACCAACAAATTTGGAGGTTTTGTAACTTACACCAATTTACAAAGCACAATTTCTGAAAAAAAAGAGGTTAAAATTAGCCAAGACAGTACTTTAGAAATCACGAAATATACTGTTGAGAATAACATCACCATTCGGGTTCCCAATACCAAAATGGATACGGTAATCAAAACCATTTCGAAACAAATTGATTTTCTGGAGTATCGTATAATTAAGGCTGACGATGTTTCATTACAACTGCTCTCCAATCAATTAAAAGAAAAAAGAGACACTAATCAAGAAAAGCGCCTTGTAAAAGCGATTGATAGCAAAGGCAAAAAACTAAATGAAGTGGTGCAAGCAGAAAATGACCTAAATCAAAAAAGCGAACAAAAAGATAACAGCAAACTCGAAAATATCTCATTAGCTGACCAAGTAAATTTTAGCACTTTAACGTTACAAATTTACCAACGTGAAACCATCAAAAAAGAAATGATTGCTAATGAAAAGGAATTTCGTCAAGGTTTTGGTTCGAAAATAGTTGATGGACTCGAAAATGGCTGGTATCTTATTGAAGGAATAATTGCGGTAATCGTTCAATTATGGTCGATCATTTTAATTGGCATTATAGGCTATTTCGCATACAAAAAATACTTTCGCAAAGTCAATTAAATAAAAAACCCGTTCAAAAATTAGATTGAACGGGTTTTTGTTAAAATATAGTCTTCTTATACGTGTAATGCTCTATTATCAGTGGCAGCTAGAGCGGCTTCTTTTATCGCTTCTGCAAAAGTTGGATGTGCATGAGACATTCTTGAAATATCTTCAGCAGACGCTCTAAATTCCATAGCAGTAACTGCTTCTGCAATTAAATCAGCACAACGAGCACCAATCATATGAACTCCAAGTACTTCATCTGTTTTTGCGTCAGCTAGGATTTTTACAAAACCATCTAAATCACCACCAGCGCGCGCACGACCTAAAGCTTTAAACGGAAAACTACCTGATTTAAAATCAACACCAGCAGCTTTCAATTGCTCTTCTGTTTGCCCTACCGCAGCAACTTCTGGCCAAGTGTAAACTACACCTGGAATCAAATTATAATTGATGTGTGGTTTTTGTCCCGCTAAAATTTCAGCTACCATAACACCTTCTTCTTCCGCTTTGTGTGCTAACATTGCACCACGAACTACGTCTCCAATTGCATAGATATTAGGAACATTTGTTTGTAAATGATCATTTACTTCAACCATACCTCTTTCGGTTACTTTAACACCTGCTTTATCTGCATTCAATCCATCGGTATAGGGACGACGACCTACTGAAACTAATGAATAATCTCCTTCTAATGTTATTGTTTCTCCCTTAGCATTTTCGGCTTGAACAACAACTCCTTCTCCATTTCTTTCTACTGATTTCACTTTGTGTGAAACATAGAATTTCATTCCTTGTTTTTTCAATACTTTTGTCAATTCTTTAGACAAAGATGCATCCATTCCTGGAATAATTCGGTCTAAATATTCAACCACAGAAACTTGCGCTCCTAATCTTAAATACACTTGACCTAGTTCTATACCTATTACTCCACCACCAATGATTACAAGGTGTTTTGGCACTTCTTTAAGTTTTAATACCTCAGTAGAAGTTATAATTCTTTCTTTATCAATTTTGATAAAAGGTAAAGAAGATGGTTTAGAACCCGTTGCAATGATAATATTTTTTGCTTCGATAGTTTCAGAAGTACCATCTGCTTTTGCTACAGCAACATGTGTAGCATCAACAAAAGAACCTAAACCTTCAAAAACAGTTACTTTATTTTTATCCATTAAGAATTTAACACCTCCCGAAGTTTGATCTACAACCGCTTGTTTGCGTGCAATCATTTTTTCAAGATTAACTTTTACATCACCAGAAAGTTCAATACCGTGATCTGCAAAATGTGCAATTTCACTGTAATGATGAGAAGAAGCAAGCAATGCTTTTGAAGGAATACATCCTACATTTAAGCAAGTTCCACCTAGAGTAGAATATTTTTCAATAATTGCTGTCTTAAATCCCAATTGTGCGCAACGAATAGCAGATACATATCCGCCTGGGCCTGAACCTATAATGACTACGTCAAATGAACTCATAATATGTTAATTTTTGTGATGTTTATATAAAAGTGTTACAAAATTAAGAAATTAGTTTTGTTTAAGGTCGTATTGATCAGCTTTTTTAGGATTAATTTACCGAATTTAAAAAGATGAATTTAATAAAAAATAGTATTAGACATCAATAACAGTGGTGTTTTTCACCTCATTTATCATAAAGGTACTATGTGTACTGCCTATATGTTGTAGAGTGGTCAGTTTGGTAACTAAAAATTCTCTGTAAGCTTCCATATCTTTTACAACTATTTTTAGAATATAGTCATAATCTCCGCTTACATGATGACATTCAATAACTTCTTTAAGCTGAATGACCTCACTTTCAAACTTTGCTATGAACTCTTTAGTGTGCTGAATTAATTTAAGATGGCAAAAAACCACAAAACCTTTTTCGACTTTCGAACGATTTATTAAGACAACATATTTATCGATAACACCTTCCCTCTCTAATTTTTTAATGCGCTCATAGACTGCAGTTACAGATAAATTTAACTTTAAGGAAAGCTCCTTGGTTGTTTTTTTACTGTCTGATTGTAATAAATACAAGAGTTTCTTATCAAT
>NZ_MTCA01000360.1:0-1532 GCF_002150205.1 Flavobacterium sp. FPG59
GCATCTAAAATCATATTCTTGAAATTTATAAATGAAAAAAAATCTATACCAATCCTATTTTTGATGCTAAATTAGAAAATTTAATACCGTTTAATGCTTTTTATAGTTTAAAAATCTAAAATTAACGAGTAATATTGATTATTAATCTAGAACACTGTTAATTTGAAATAGAATTAATCTTAAAACCGTAATCCCCTAGCCCTGATAGAAGCGACATCCTTTTATGCGCCTCAGCGAATAAAAGATATAGCGAATAGCAGGAATAGCTTCAAAAAAAAACTTATGAAAAATTTCAATCCCGCAGATAACATTCAAGATTTACAGTATTTTGGAGAATTTGGAGGTGTAAATCCATCGATTTCTGATTCCTCAACCTATACCTTTCTTTCGGCAAAAACCATGTTCGATACGTTTGAAGGAAATATGGAAGGTTGCTACTTGTATTCTCGTCATTCCTCACCAAGTAATTTATACTTAGACAAAGCCTTAGCTGCTATGGAAGGAACAGAGTCGGCAAATGTTTCGGCATCGGGAATGGGAGCTATTACACCTACCTTATTGCAACTTTGTGGAACTGGTGATCACATTGTTTCGAGCAGAACAATTTATGGTGGTACGTATGCTTTCTTGAAGAATTTCACTCCAAGATTAGGCATCAAAACAACCTTTGTTGATATTACAAAACTAGATGTTATAGAAGCTGCTATAACTCCAGATACAAAAGTTCTATATTGTGAAACCGTGAGTAACCCGTTACTTGAAGTAGCGGATATAAAAGGACTTTCTTTGATTGCTAAAAAATACAACTTAACACTAGTTGTTGATAATACTTTTTCGCCTTTATCTGTTTCTCCTGCAAAATTAGGCGCTGATATTGTGATTCATAGTTTAACAAAATACATTAATGGCAGTAGTGATACTGTGGGAGGTGTAACGTGTGCATCGCAAGAATTTATCAATAGCTTAAAAAATGTAAATAGTGGAGCCAGTATGTTATTAGGACCTACAATGGATAGTTTGCGTTCAGCTAGTGTGATGAAAAACTTGAGAACGCTTCACATAAGAATGAAACAACACAGTTACAATGCTATGTATCTAGCCGAACGTTTTGAAAATGAAGGGTTAAAAACGGTTTATCCTGGTTTAAAAAGTCACCCTAGTCATGAATTATATTCGTCTATGATTAATCATGAGTATGGTTTTGGAGGTATGATGACGCTTGATGTAGGTACTTTAGAAAAAGCAAATGCCTTGATGGAATTAATGCAAGAAAAAAACTTAGGTTACCTAGCTGTGAGTCTAGGATTTTATAAAACTTTATTTAGCGCACCAGGAACATCAACTTCAAGCGAAATTCCAATGGAAGAACAAATAGAAATGGGATTGACTGATGGCTTGATTCGATTTTCAATAGGTTTAGATAATGATATTGAAAGAACGTTTCAAATGATGAAGCAATGCATGATAGAATTGAACGTACTGACATCTGAATCCATTTTGGCAAAATAGTATTTTTAGTATTAGATTGAAAA
>NZ_MTCA01000156.1:0-7431 GCF_002150205.1 Flavobacterium sp. FPG59
AAGCATAACAGCCATTTGTCAAGATTGCAAATTTTTTAGTAAATATACATTTACATTTCGCAAGAAATTTTATCTTTAATAGAAAATAATCGGTTCCGCAGTTAACAACCTCAATAAGTGTTGGAACGCAATAATCCGTAATACAGGTATTAACTAAAATAACGAACTAAAATAATTTATGAAAAATTTTGATAGTAGAGCGTATAGTATAAATGATTTTTTGGAATGGAATGATAAAAAACAACTTCAATTATCACCAAAATTTCAAAGGAAAGCTGTTTGGTCTGATGACGCAAAATCATATCTGATGGATACAATAATAAGGGGTAAGCCTATACCTAAGATCTTTATTAGACAAACAATAAATGTTGAAAATAGGCAATCTATTAGAGAAGTTGTAGATGGGCAACAAAGATTAAGAACAATTCTTTCATATATAAATGATGGTTTTATTATAAGTAAAAAACACAATGAAAAATATGGAGGATATTATTTCAGTCAACTTAGTAATGTCGACCCAGATATACAATCTGTAATTTTAAATTATGAAATTTCGGTAGACCTTTTAGTTAATTTACCAGATAGAGAAATTTTAGATATTTTTAGTAGATTAAATTCTTATTCTGTAGTTCTTAATGAACAAGAAAAAATAAATGCAAATCATTTTAGTGAATTTAAAATTCTAGTTGATAAACTATCTCATAAACACAATGATTTTTGGTTAGAAAACAAACTTCTAACTCATCAAAACATTTTGCGAATGGCAGATGTAACTTTAGTTTCCGACTTGGTCATATCTATGTGTGAAGGAATTCAATCTAAAAAACAAATTAAAGCTTATTATCTTAAATATGAAAAAAGCTTTGATTTTGATTCAGAATCAATAGAAAAAAGTTTTGATGAAACGATTGAATTGTTAAAAACTATATTTAATGAAGGTTTAAAAAACACACCATTTAAAAGAATACATTTATTTTATACAATTTTTACAAGTTTATACCATACAAAGTATGGATTGAAGAATTTCAGTAAAGTTAGAATCCAAATTCCAGAAAATAAATTTGAAAGAGCTAAACTAAATTTAACAAATTTAAATATATTATTCGATACTATTCCTTTTCAAAATATGTCTGTTGAGCAAATTCAATTTTTAGAGGATAGTAGGAGAGCCACTACTGATACCAAAGTTAGGATTAGAAGGTCGGAATTTATTATTGATATTATAAATTCTCTGTAATATGGCACTAGCTCAAAATTTAATTGATTTTCGTTTGACAACAGCAGAATTAGTCTCTCATATCAACTTTGGTCACCACAAATATGCAAATGGTAATTATAAAATTGTTAGAAATCTTCGGGAATTTATTTGTGAGTCAGCATTCTTAAGAATATTTATTGCTTGGGAAACATTTGTAGAAAATAGCTTTGTAGACTATCTAGTTAATGAGCCGTCTATTTTAAATAACAGACCTGCAAAATGGGCCAATCCCATTGATAAAGACCACGCACAGCAAATAATTATTGGTAATCAAAATCATATGGATTGGTCAAATCCTGAAGCTATAAGAAAAATAAGTAAAATATTTTTTCATCAAGGTTATGTTTTCACAACATCACTTGGAGCTATTAATAATGACTTAATGGACTTAAAAACAATAAGAAATTCTGCAGCACATATGTCTTCAACGACAGCGAGTAAATTAGATGGTTTAAGTACCAGAATATTAGGTACTCCTTGTGTGAATTATACTGCATACAGATTACTCTTTTCAGTTGACCCTCGTTCTGCTACACCAAATCAAACTGTACTCGATCGATTTTTACAATTAATGGATGTCGCCGCTGAACAAATTGCAAATGGATAAAAAAAACACGTACATATATGCTACAAGCAATTTGAGTTATAAACTTAATTTGAAAATGGCTTTGTATTTAGAAGATTTAGCAAATCCGAATAATGGGTTTTATTTATTACCAAACTTGCTGAAGTCCCAAAACGCTAGCTACAAGTGTTCAAACTGACCTAAATAAAAACAGAAAAATGACAAAAAAAGATTTAATAAAACGGTTGAAGTGGTATCAGCCATTGGAACGGTCGCACGCATTTATTACTTTCCCGTTAATTGGGATCTATTTGCTCTTTACTAATTCATTTCTTGATATACTATTTATTTTATATGGCTTAGTTTTGTGTATTTGCATATTATTTCAAGGGCAACTTTACTGGAAACTAAAACTGGATAGGCTTACAGGAAAGGCATTTGACCAAAACAAGAATCTAATGTTTTTTAGGAAATCAAAAAAAAACAATCTTTATATGATAGGTTTAGTCCCGTTAGTATTTATTATTCAGCTATATTTTTCTAATTGGGAAGTAAAAACAGAGAATTTGATGTTGTGGGCAATCATAGCAAACGTTTTTGGGATTCTTGAACACATTAATTATTATAATAGACAATTAATGATAGACAACACATCTGATTTAAACTATGTAATTAGAAACCGAAAACTTAAAATTGCAAGTTTGGCTAAGGACTTGTTGGAAAATAAAATTTAAAACATCAGGAGCAAACAAGCTAATAGCAGTTTAGTAATTAGACTTAATGGGGAAATGGTTTTGTATTTGTAAAGTCAATGTTTATCTGAAAGTCTAGGCTTCCTTAATTCGCACATCTCAAAGTAGTCACATGCTGGTAACAACCTAAAAGAAAAACAAAAGAATGAAATTCGACAGAAATGATAAATTAGAAATTTTTGAAAATGCAATTAGTTGGATTGTAGTATTTGCCATGTTTATTTATGGTGGAGCTAAAATAGTTCAATTTGATGGAGCAGCTGAAATTGACAAAACTGTTTCGGAAATGACTGGAATGGAATTGATGTGGGCTTTTTATGGTTACTCAAAAGCATATGCAATAACTTTAGGACTTTTTGAAATAATTGGAGGAACATTGATTTTGATAAAAAGAACCAGAATTATTGGTTGTTTGTTCACATCTACCATACTTGTAAATGTGATTTTACAAGACATATATTTCCAAGTGCATAATGGAGCTCTAAAAGCAGCGATTCTATACCAATTAGTAATTCTATTAATTTTATGGTTGAATAAAGATAAAGTTATTCAAAGCATCAAGAGTTTAATCCATTTCAATACATCTCAGCAACCGAGATTTAAATTTATAATCAAATTAGGAATTGCTTTTATTTGTTTTGTCATATTGAGAATAGCAGAATACTTTATAACAATGAAATTGTAGAGCCAGTAGATAAAGGTTATTACAACGTATTTGGGCAATAGGTGAAATGGGAAGTTGGTTTTGTATTTGGGATGATATACTTGGTCTATTCTCTATTGCTCGATTAGCAACATAAATAATGGGCTCAATTTAGGTCCAAAACCCACTGTCATAGCTAGAAGTTATGTGTCAGAAAAAAACTAAACGGAAAATAGAAAAATAAAAAAATGGCATTATTTCACCTTGTATTTGAACTATTAAAAATATCGATTTTAAGTTGTATTTATGCAAGCTTAATACTAGTAGTTTTTAAAATAGTTGCTAATCATAATCCAAATTCTTGGTTTGATAAAGTTTCAAAGAAAAAGTTTAAACTTTGGTTTTTAAGTGGACTTTACATCTCTATTTTTCTTTTCTTTTTTATGTTTTCTCATTTTGGTGATCACGGACTTGGTGACAGTGCAAGAATTCCAATCGGACACGGTAAAGCAATTCAAGAAGTCGATGGAATGCAAGCATATATCCAAGATGAAGGGCCAATAAATATGATTGAAATAGATAGTTTTAAAATAACAGCTGATTTCGTATATGGTTATATTAGCAAGGGAAATGAAAATTACGAAGGCAGCTATTTCGTTTACGACTTGGCCAATAATTCTGTCGAAACTTTTGAAAAAGAGAGTGATTTTATAAACTTATTGAAAACGCATGACCTTGATGAAAATACAGATTATAAAGATTTTAATTATTATTATGGTCAACATTGGAATGGTTGGAGATTCTGGCTTTTACCGTAAACAAATTGGAAAAAAAGCCGAAAGTATAACGGCTACTGCAACGAATTTTGCACTTAGCTTAATCTGAAATTAGTTTTGTATTTGAGGTGATTTTATTTTTTAGTAAACAAAAAAAACATGATAAATTCCATAAAAATAATCGTACTCTACCTGCTTTTTGTTTGTCATGTTTCGTGTACACAACATCAATTGGAAGGGAAAATAACAAAAGTCAATGCCAGTGATCTTAAAGCTACCACCACACACGGACCTGTAGGTATTACTAGAAATATCATTCAGGATAAAAAAGGGATGATGTGGATGGCATCGTTTCGTGGTGTTTATAAATATGACGGAACGTTTTTTACTAACATGACAAAATCCTTAACGTCATCACGCTTTTATTCTATTTTAGAAGATACAAAAGGTAATTTGTGGTTTGGTACCGTTGGTGCAGATGCTTCTGGAGTGTATCGGTATGACGGAAAATCTTACGAAAACTTTACAACTGCGCAAGGACTTCTTAACAATGAAGTGAGTAGTATTTATGAGGATACAGACGGTACGTTCTGGTTTGGCGTATCAGGTGGGTTTAGTTTCTTTGATGGTAGTTCTTTTCAAAATTTTATTATAGACGAAAACGGAATTCATGAAGACAAAACTGGAAAAACATTTGCAAAAAGGCAATCTTTTAAGCATACCGTCAATTCTATTTTGAAAGATGATAAAGGTGTTTTATGGATTGCCACAGGGGACAAAACGTACCAATACAATCAAGAAAAAACAATTGTAATGACTCATGATCGGAAACCTTTTTATAACGTTCGTGTCCTTGTGAAAGACTCAAACGGATCTATATGGCTTGGCGGTCCCCACGGTTTATGGCGTTGCCAGAACAATGCTTTTAGTAATTTTTCTAAAACTATCGTGTCTAGCATAGTCGAAGATGCTAGCGGAGCTATATGGTTAGGCTCTGCAAAAAATGGAGTGACACCCAAATGGGATCTTTCTCAATTGCGTTCAAATGCTGTACGTACTGAATATTCCCAAGGAGTCACAATTCCTAATTTACCAATGATTTTTGGACTCAGTGCGTCAAGAGATGGGAATATTTGGTTGGCTACCTTTGAAGGCGTTTTTCGCTATGATGGTAAAACAATGAAGAGTTTCAATAAAACGAAATAATTTAATTAACAATTGATTAAGAGATAAATACATTAGAGTGGGAGTGAAGATGTGACTTTTAAAATAGAGATTATCTTTCGTAATTATGTTATTCTTGATTCATTTTTTTTCTGTTAAATTCGTTTACTATATTAAACTATTATTTCATTATCGACCATTTCTAAATCAACGAATCTCCAAATTCCCTTTTTAAAATTATTTTCGTAAATTTGCAATTCAATAAAAATTAAACAATAATGGAAAACGGAATATATGCTAAATTCAACACTACAAAAGGTGCTATTTTAGTAAAACTCACACACGATTTAACACCAGGAACAGTAGGTAACTTTGTAGCTTTAGCTGAAGGAAACCTTGAAAACAAAGTAAAACCACAAGGAGTTAAGTTCTATGACGGTTTGAAATTTCATAGAGTAATTCCTGATTTTATGATTCAAGGTGGTTGTCCACTAGGAACAGGTACAGGAGATCCAGGGTACAAATTTGATGATGAATTTCACCCAAGTTTAAAACACAACCGTCCGGGAGTTTTGGCAATGGCTAATTCAGGTCCAGGAACAAATGGTTCTCAGTTTTACATTACACACGTCCCTACAGACTGGTTGGATAACAAGCACACTGTTTTTGGACACGTTGTTGAAGGACAAGATATTGTTGATGCTGTAGCTCAAGGTGATGTTTTAGAATCTTTAGAAATTGTAAGAGAAGGTGAAGAGGCTAAAAACTGGAACGCAATTGAGTCTTTTATCACTTTTAAAGGGGCTAGAAACAAGCGTGACGCTGCCTTAAAAGCAGAAGCTGAAGCAGCTATGGAAAAATTAGCAGCTGGATTTGAAAAAACAGAAAGCGGTTTGCGTTACCAATTCATTCAAAGAGGTGAAGGTAAAAAAGCAGAAAGCGGTAAAACTGTTTCGGTACACTATGAAGGTTCATTAGAAAACGGAAAAGTTTTTGATTCATCATACCCAAGAAAAAAACCAATCGAATTTAGATTGGGTCAAGGTCAAGTAATCGAAGGATGGGACGAAGGTATTGCACTTTTAAAAGTAGGTGACAAAGCTCGTTTTGTAATTCCATCTGATTTAGGATATGGTCCAAGAGGAGCTGGAGGAGTGATTCCACCAAATGCTACTCTTATTTTTGATGTAGAATTAATGGATGTAAAATAAGCTTTAGCTTAACTTGCATACTTGATTTATCCCATTGGCCTTAGCGGCTAATGGGATTTTTTTTAGGTATAACAAAGAAAATTTACGTATTTAAAAACTGAATCAAATCAGCATTTAGTTTGTCTTTTTCTATATAAAACAATCCATGAGGCGCTCCTTCATATATAAGAAAGGTGTTGTCAGGGATAAGTTTAGCCGCAATTTCTGAAGTTATTTCTATGGGAACGGTTTTGTCTTCATCTCCGTGAATGATTAGGGTTGGCACTGTCACGGTTTTCATCTCGTTTCGGAAATCTGTTGACGAAAATGATTTGGCACATGCCAAAGTTGCCTGTGGCGAAGCAAAAGAACATAGCATGCGATAGTAGTGCAGCAAAGCAGAGCTTATAGGTTTACTGATAAAACTTACGCCAAAAAATGTTTTTCCAAAGTTATCTAGAAAGCTAATGCGATCTTCCTTAATCTGGCTTGCCATTGCATCGTATTTTTCTTGTGGCACACCATTGGGATTTGAATCGGTTTGTAATTGAAAAGGGGTTATAGATGCAATTAGGACAGCTTTTGTAACTCCTTTTCCGCCGTGACGGCTAAAATAGCGCACTACTTCGCCGCCACCCATTGAAAAACCTACAAGAGCCACATCTTCCAGATTCAAATACTCAATAATGGCTTTCAAATCGTCAGCCAAAGTATCATAATCATAACCATCCCAAGGTTGTGAGGATTTACCAAAACCACGACGGTCATAGGCAATTACTCTAAAGTTGTTTTGAATTAAAGCCTCCATTTGATATTCCCACATTTCATTGGATAATGGCCAGCCATGAATTAGAATTACGGGTTTTCCTTCTCCATAATCTTTCAGGTACAATTGTACATTTGGCGCTGTTTGTATGTATTGGTCAATGCCAATTGTTTCTTTTTTTCTGGCTTCGTTGTTGTTCATTTGACTCATTTCCATAATAGTTACAATTTAAAAGATGAATTTAGTATTCGTCTTTTGTAAATCTAGAACTGTTTTACAAAAAAAGTTTTACAGAATTAGTTTAAATAGTTGTAAAT
>NZ_MTCA01000147.1:0-7733 GCF_002150205.1 Flavobacterium sp. FPG59
GAAAGTGAGTATATGTAAATACCTGCGGGTAATTGAGATACATCAATAGAGGAATTGTCTCTGTTTGATTTTGGACTCAATTCGATTGGCATTCCAATGGCTCTTCCTAAAACATCATAAAATTGAAGTTTCACGTTTTCATTTTCAAATGAATCTAATGAAACGTTTAATATATCAGATACTGGGTTTGGATACATTTTCACGATTGTTTTATTCGTTGGTAAAACATCATTTACACTCAACACAGGATCAGCTTTTAGTTCAAAACGAGCTATAACTGGACCGTGATCTGAGGTTGTAGTAACATAATTTGGAACATCATTTCTAGGATCATATACTACGGTAGAATTTGTAACATACTCATCAGTAAGTTCATTAGATACTAAAATATGATCTAAAAATCCTCCAGATGACAAATAACTAAATGCACCAGCTTTACTAATGTCTAATGTTAGTGTATTATATCTTGCGGTATCTTCGACTAATTTTTGATAAGAAGATGGATTTCCTGCAATTACAGATTGGTCTACATCATCATTGTAATCGCCAAGAAGAATAATATTTGCATTAGGATAATTCACATCAAGACTGTCTTTTAACAATTCAACATCATACTTACGCATGTTGTATCTAGCAATATCACTACCGCTATTTGCACGAGCGTGAAGATTAATAATGGTAAGGTCTTTTTTGATTCCGTTAATGTTTGTCTCTATTTCAACCATATATGGCAAACGACCTGAAGAATAAAAGCTGTCACCTGTACTTGGATAGTTAGGTAACGTTTTAGTTCCTGCGCGTACTTCGTCGTAAAGTTTACTAAACATGACACGAGATTTCTTTACGGTTGTAGTTTGTGTATTATATAGTAGTACCAGTTTTTGTGGAGGAAAGTTAGGATCTGGTGCTTGAAAGGAGCGAGACCAAGCAGGAGAAACTGATTTTGCAAATGTTTTTCCATTCACACTTATTTTTTGGATCAAAGTTTCTAATGCGGCATCATCTGACACTTCTTGAACTGCATACACATCGGCGTTCATTGTATTCATTACTTTTGCAACATTATCTATTTGAAGTACATCATTTGTTGGACCGAATTCACTTCCGCTAGTGTCTTTAACATCAGTTCCAAAAAATTCTAAATTATAGGTTACAATGTCAAAAGTTTCAGTTTTTGGTAATGAAGACCCTTTGAAAGAACCAATTTCTTGATTTAGTCCAGTTCCTGTAATTTTTAATGGGCCAGAGATACTCAATTCCTTTGAAGTTGGTACGAAACGCGCATAGACTAATTTACCTATCACAGCATCAGCAGCAGTTACAAGTAGGCTAGTGGTGAAAACACTATTATCTGTTGATAATTCATAGTTTGCTGGAGCATTAATAGTTATGTTTCCAAAACCACCTGCCATGAATATAAACGATTGACTAGCAGAAGTGGTATTAGGACTAATTTCTCCAAAGTTTAAGTTAGGGTTTGAGGCAATAAAAGTAGCTTCATTTGATATTCTCACATCATCAATAGTCCACTCGGCACTATCAGTTCCACCAGATGTAGCTGATTCATATACCCAAGCCACATAAGTTGTATTTGTTTTATAGGCCTCAAGGTTAATAAACTGTGATTGTTTGAATGTTCCTGTTGTGGTTGGAAAATCTCCTTCGATGGCAGTCCAAGTTGCTGTTTCGGGATTGCTTTTTCCGTCATAGTTTGTAGAAACCATTAATTTAAGAGGAGTTCCAGAGAAGAATTTTCGCGCGTAAAATGACAATAAAGGAAATTTATCAAAAGCATTTAATCGCAATACAGGAGAAATCAACCAGTCTTTACTAGCTCCATTTTCTGCATATCCATTCATTTGAATGGCAGCAGGAGAACTATTAAAACGTGTATTTGTACTAGTCCATTTTAAGTTATTTCCAGCAACACTGTATTCTGTCCATCCACTATTAGTAAGTACATTTGCATCATTAAAATCTTGGAAATATGGATTTATTCCTTTACCTGTAAGAGTAACAGTTTTATTCGTTCCACCAGTTGTTTGGTGGGTAATAGTTCCTGTTGCCGTTCCTGTAGCTGTTGGTGTGAATTTCACAAATACTTTTGCTAAAGCTGCATTAGTAAATTCATTAACACCATAATTTAAACTGTTTGCATAATTACCAGTTTCTGTTTTAGATATAATGTAATTACCCGTTGCCGTTACTGTGATATCATTGCTTAAATTTTCAGCTTGAATGTCATACTGTAGTGGAGTGCTGATTGTATTTTGTTCAACGAAACCAAAGTTTAAATTTGATACTGTTGGCTTAATAGAAGGTACAGCCACTGATGATGTAGTAATAGGCAATACCGTACTTGATACTTGTGTATTACCAGATCCATCTTCTGAAATGGCATATAAATTATACGATGTACCAATAGACAAACCTGTTATACTTTGTGTATACTCAACCTCTGGGTCAATAACGGTTAGTAATCCAGCTTTAAAAGCAATGGTGTTGGTAGCATCTGTTCCTGCCTTTATTTGCTCAATGCTGGGTGCAGCACTACCAACAGGTAGCACGACATAAAAAGTTTTTCCAGGTTCATTGATTTTAGATATAAAATCAAAACCTGTTGAGAGGATATCACTTATTTTTGGGAATCCAGTAGCGTATACTGGTGCAATTACATCATTTATCACCCTAATATTGTCTATTGCAAATGAGGGTCTTGCACCCGTGCCCGATGCTTGTCTTGATATCCATCTTATTTGTACTACGTCTTTATCTTCGCAATCTACTGGAAGTTGTACTCTTATTTTTTGTAGATTTTGTTCTGTAGTTCCTGAGGTTTGTGGAGTAGTGGTACTGGAATACAATGTTGATGAAAGGGTAACAAAAGTATCTGTAGTGCCTACTCTGTATTGCATTACAAGGTCATTTATGCGGGTATTGTTGGTTCCATTATAAGGATTACGAATGACCATGGCATCATACTCTACAAAAATCCCTGTTTTTCCAGTTGTTTTTAAAGCTAGAGCTATTGTTAAATCTAGTGATCCTGAGTTCAAAAAACCAATTTTTCCATTGTAGTTATGTACGTTGCCAGAAGTTGTTCCTGCAGTACTACTTGCTGTTAAAGGAGTATCGCCTACCAACGTTCCCGTCGTAACGAAACTGCTTGTCGGTAAAACACTTGCTTTCCACCCCTGAAATCCTGCTAAATAGGTAGTTGATGTGGCATCAAGTGTAGAGAAGTTTTGAGTAAAAGGTAAGTCTTGAGGTGTAGGTTGGGTTACTTGTGCTTCAAGATTTAGCGTGAAGCCCATAAAAAAAATAAATAAAACCATAATATGGTTCCATGTGTAATTGTGTTTCATTGGGTTACAATTGTAATTAGCCTGCAAACTTACAATTTTCAAAGTTAAGCCAATATTATATGTTACAGGTTTTTAATTAAATTTTGGAGGATTTAGAAAGTTATTAAAAGTATCAGATCTTTTTCAATTAGTAATGTTTCCCCCTAACAAAAAAAGCTATTCAAGATTTTCTTAAACGACTTAAATTGAAAATAGAGATTTTTTTTAAAATTATAATTAGGTGTGTTTTTGCTTCAAGAATACTAATTTTTTTTATAAAATAAATGGTAATACTCAAGTTTTGCAAATCGATTGTATTGTTTACACCAGCTTCTGTTTTTAATAATTCTTTGGTTTGGATTTGGGTAATTTCCACTTCTGGTGTCGCTTCAAAATTATTAGTACTAAGAAATCTCATATGAATAGAGGCCGAAGTGATGGTAATACCGTCTGCAAATTTTAATTACTATTCAACCACTTTGAAGAGAAGTTTTCTGCAAAAAAAAAGGCCTTGATTGAGTCAAGACCTTTTGCATTAAAAAAAAAAATGAGATTATTTAAAATTCCATCCTAGCGTTACACCAAAAGCTACCGGTTTAATTTCAGCATCTTTATCAGTACTGTATAAGCCATTAGCTTTCCTATCAGCTGTAGACGTTGGGCTGTAACCAATATAGGATTCATTCTTGTTTTGGTCTAAGATTGTACCATATCCATTTTCCAAAAACATGGCAGCATATAAAGAACTCTTTTTTCCCATATCAAATGTAAATCCTAACTCAAAAGAACTCATTATAACTCCTTTAGTTTTGTACTCTCCTGATGCGGAATAATTATTTTGTTGACCAAAACCATATTCGGGTAAATCAAAAATAGTAAGGTTGACATCAGGATAATAAGCAGTACCATTTACATAATCGGCAGTTGCATTAATTTCATAGTTCACAGGTAAAAAATATTTAGCACCAGCTCTAAAATTAAAGTCAACAACAGTATTTATGTTTTTTTTATATTGCACAAAAAGAGGAATTTGCACAGCCTGTAAAGTTTGTTTTTCTCTATAATTGTTTGTAGTCATGTTATATACAAATGCCGAAGTGGAAGCATCAACTTCAAAATTTGAAAGCGTTGCGGTAAGCCTAGAAAAAGAAACTTCTTGCTTGTATTGCGAGAACTCTAACCCGGTACCAATTCCAAAATGACTATTTAAAGAATAAATATAACCTATCTTTAAAGCTCCACCAAGACGATTACCTGTTTGTATACCAGTTATATCACTCTGGATATTTCCTATTCCAGACTGTATTCCTACATAAACTTGTGCAGCTATACCTTGTGAGATTAAGAAAGCTGTAACTCCAATTATGTTTTTAAGATTGCATTTCATAGATGTAAAATTTATTTTTAGCGGTCTTATATGTTATTGCCTTTTACTTGTTGGTTACTGCTCGCGCATACTTGCAGAAAATGACAATTTCATACTTGTTGTTTTGATTCGAATAATCCATCCCCATTCATTAAAAATGAGGATGTCATATTCTTTAAATTATTTTATTTTCTTACTAAAAGGTTTTTAGTAAAATAGGTACCATTTGCTAAGGTTATTTTTACAATATAAATTCCCTCAACAATCGGAGCTATCATGTCAATATTGCTTTGACTTGTATTTACAGTAGTTAGCAAGTTTCCTGTTAAGTTAAAAATCTCAACACGTGCATTCTGTATTCTGCTTGCACTAATATTAGTCATTAATTGGAAATTCGTATTGCTTCTAACAGGGTTAGGTACAATTCTCATATACTCTTCTACTATTGTTGGAGAGAGAGTCAACGGACAGCTTGTAATTAATGTTCCGTCCAGTTTTGTTGCTACTGCGTAATAAGTTCCATTCAAAGCACCATTTTCTTTAAAATACTGTGAAGTTTGTCCTGGAACTAAAACCCCATTTTTATACCAGCTGTACGATTTGAAATTATTCGAACTGTTGTCAAAGAATATAATATTTTCAAATTGTTTTCTAATCAAGTTGGGTTGACTAGATACTATTGGTAAAATAACTGCCGGAGCTGCGTTGTAATTCATGTTTCCTGTTTGTGAAGCTGTTACAGTTGCAGAACCATAATTTTGGAAAAATAATGAATTATTAGAAACAGAAGCAATGTTCGCGTTAGAAGAAGCATAATTTACTGCTAAACCACTATTTGAAACGGCAGTCAAAACAATACTAGTTGCTCCATTACAACCAAATCCTAAAGTCTGATTCCATGTAATTACCTGATCTGCTTTCGTAATTGTGAAATTAGAACCGTTATACGTAATGGTGTAATTTCCACCGGCGCTTAAGGTACCTTGTGCAATGGTGTAAGTTCCCACATTCTCTCCAGCAGTTCTTGTTAACGCTCCAGTGAAAGAGTCGCCACTAACTAAATTTGGTGAAACAGTGTAAGAGTAAACCGGATTCGTTGTACCAAATACTTTGGTTTGTGAAGCATTTGCAGTTACTGTGATCGGTTTTGCCGTAATAGTAAAATCTCTGCTTACATAAGTAATGTTATAATTAGCCCCTGCACTTAAATTACCTTGTGTGATAGCATAGTTTCCAATATTTTCTCCAGCTGTTCTTGTTAAAGTTCCCGTGAAAGAATCTCCACTAACTAGACTTGGTGAGAAAGTATAAGAGTAAACTGGATTCGTAGTGCCATATACTTTGGTTTGTGAAGCATTTGCAGTTACTGTGATCGGTTTTGCCGTAATTGTAAAATCTCTACTTACATAAGTAATATTATAATTAGATCCGGCACTTAAGCTACCTTGTGTGATAGCATAGTTTCCAATATTTTCACCAGCAGTTCTTGATAAAGTTCCTGTTAAGGCATCACTACCTACTAGATTTGGTGAAAGTGTATACGCAAAAGAAGGATCTGCTATTCCATAAACTTTAGTTTGTAAGGTAGTTGCCGTCACTGTAATTGGTTTTGCAGTAATAGTAAAGTTAGCACCTGCATAACTAATCATATAATTAGATCCCGCACTCAAACTTCCTTGGTTAATGCCATAAGTTCCTGTATTTTCTCCAGCAACTCTTGTTAAAGCTCCTGTAAAAGAATCACTACTAACTAAACTTGGTGAAACCGTATAAGCAATAACAGGATCTATTTCCCCATAAACTTTTGTTTGTGATGCAGTTGCTGTCACTGTAATTGGTTTAGCGGTGATGGCAAGGTTAGTACCAACATAGGTGATTAAATATTTAGAACCAGCTGAAAGCGAACCTTGATTAATAGCATAAGTGCCAATGTTTTCACCACTAACT
This sequence comes from Flavobacterium sp. FPG59, assembly GCF_002150205.1. Taxonomy (NCBI): domain Bacteria; kingdom Pseudomonadati; phylum Bacteroidota; class Flavobacteriia; order Flavobacteriales; family Flavobacteriaceae; genus Flavobacterium; species Flavobacterium sp. FPG59. Next base: position 6,658 of record NZ_MTCA01000147.1, read on the forward strand.
CTTGTTAAAGCTCCTGTAAATGAATCTCCAGAAAGTAAACTTGCTGATACTGTATAAGTTAAAACAGGATCACTTTCTCCATATACTTTAGTTTGAGAAGGTGAAGCAGTTACAGTAACTGGTATTTGGTTTAATTTCAGTACATAATTAAATGTAGCAGTACAATTATTAGCATCAGTAGCAGTAACGGTAAAATTACTATCTGCAATTTGAGTTGAAATACCTGTTATCTGTCCAGCTGTTGATAGTGAAAAACCAGAAGGCAAACTTCCTGTTGTAACTGCATATGTTTTATCCCCTGTTCCTCCTGAAGCTACAATACTTTGACTATATCCAGTATTATAATCATACCCAGATAAAACAGTTGTTGTGAAACTAATTGCCGTAGGCTGTGTAATGGTAAAACCTTGAGTCGTTGTACAACCATTAGCATCTGTAACAGTTACGGTATATGTTCCTGCACTTAATCCAGTTGCAGTAGCAGTTGTTCCACCTGAAGGAGACCATGAGTAGGAATATCCACCCGCTCCACCTGTTGGAATATTAATCGAGGCAGCTCCATTAGAACCTCCGTTGCACGAAATATTGGTTTGAGAAGCTGCAGTTGCTACAATAGCAGTTGGTTGTGTAATTACAAAGGTACGAGAAGCGGTACATGCATTAGCATCGGTTACTGTTACAGTATAAGTTCCTGCACTTAATCCAGTTGCAGTAGCAGCCGTTCCACCCGAAGGAGTCCATGAGTACGTATATCCACCAGCACCACCAGAAGGAGTAACGGAAGCAGAACCATTAGATCCTCCATTGCAAGATACGTTTGTTTGCGCAGCTGTTGCCGTACTGATAGCAGTTGGTTGTGTAATTACAAAGGTACGAGAAGCAGTACATGCGTTAGCATCGGTTACTGTTACAGTATAAGTTCCAGCTGTAAGACCAGTAGCAGTAGCCGCTGTTCCACCCGAAGGAGCCCATGAGTACGTATATCCACCAGCACCACCAGAAGGAGTAACGGAAGCTGAACCATTAGAACCTCCATTGCAAGATACGTTTGTTTGCGCAGCTGTTGCCGTACTGAT
>NZ_MTCA01000323.1:0-2267 GCF_002150205.1 Flavobacterium sp. FPG59
GATTTCTTTTTTAAATGCCAATATCTTTTTTTTAAATTTCTACAAAAAAACCTGCTCAAATAATGAACAGGTTAGTGTTTTTAAGAAAACTGTAATTTAAGAAGCTATTTCCAAACGCTTCAATAAGTTTTTATTCAAGGTTTCTTCAGCGTATTCTTGATTTATTTCAAGTACTTTGTTATCTGAACTTGGTAATTCGTACATCGCATCTGTTAAGATAGCTTCACATAAAGAACGCAAACCACGTGCACCTAATTTGTATTCTAAGGCTTTATCAACAATAAAATCTAAAGCTTCATCTGTGATGGTAAATGCAACCTCATCCATTAAAAACAACTTTTCATATTGTTTGATTAATGCATTTTTAGGCTCTGTCAAGATTGAACGTAAAGTTGCTCTATCCAAAGGATCCATGTGTGTCAAAACTGGTAAACGACCAATGATCTCCGGAATCAATCCAAAATCTTTGATGTCCTTAGGGATAATGTATTGCAACAAATTGTCTTTGTCAATGTTGTCTACATTTTTTGACGTCGAATACCCCACGGCTTGACGGTTCAATCGTTTCGAAATAATTCTTTCAATTCCATCAAAAGCACCACCGGCAATAAACAAGATATTTTGAGTATTAACTTCTACAAATTTTTGGTCTGGGTGTTTACGTCCTCCTTTTGGTGGGACATTCACAACGGTTCCTTCTAGTAATTTTAGCAAGGCTTGCTGTACTCCTTCACCAGACACATCACGCGTAATAGATGGATTATCACTCTTACGAGCAATTTTGTCAATTTCATCAATAAATACAATTCCACGTTCTGCTTTGGCTACATCATAATCAGCAGCTTGTAACAAACGTGTTAAAATACTCTCGACATCTTCTCCTACATAACCAGCCTCTGTCAATACTGTAGCATCTACAATAGCTAAAGGAACGTCAAGCATTTTTGCAATGGTTTTAGCTACTAATGTTTTACCTGTTCCGGTTTGCCCAACCATGATGATGTTACTTTTTTCAATCTCTACCTCATCGTCTTGTTGCTGTTGCATCAAACGTTTGTAATGATTGTAAACTGCTACAGACATCACCTTTTTTGTTTGGTCCTGCCCAATAACATATTGATCTAGGAAAGCTCTAATTTCTTTTGGTTTTTGCAAAACTAAATCTCCAACTAGCTTAGAACTACCAGTTGTTTTTAATTCTTCAAGAACAATTCCGTGCGCTTGCTCGATACATTTATCACAAATGTGTGCATCAATGCCTGCAATTAATAAATTAGTTTCTGGCTTTTTCCTTCCACAAAACGAACATTCTAATTTTTCTTTCGCCATATTTTTTGTTTCAAGTTTAAAGTTTCAAGTTTAAAGTTTCCATACTAACATTAAACTTGAAACCTGAAACCATTTTTTTATCCTCTTCTCAACACTTCGTCGATCATTCCGTACTCTTTTGCCTCATCAGCTTTCATCCAGTAATCACGCTCACTATCTGCATGTACTTTATCAAAAGTTTGTCCTGAGTGGTGTGAGATAATGTTGTATAACTCTTCTTTAAGTTTCAACATCTCTCTTAGATTGATTTCCATATCTGTTGCAACACCTTGTGCTCCACCTGATGGTTGGTGAATCATTACTCTTGAATGTGGCAATGCAGAACGTTTTCCTTCAGCACCAGCGCATAACAATACTGCTCCCATTGAGGCAGCCATACCCGTACAAATTGTAGCTACATCAGGCTTGATGTATTGCATGGTGTCATAAATTCCTAAACCTGCGTATACACTTCCTCCTGGAGAGTTCAAGTAAATTTGAATATCCTTAGAAGCGTCTGCACTTTCTAAAAACAACAATTGTGCTTGTACTATGTTTGCAATTTGATCATCAATTCCTGTTCCTAGAAAAATAATTCTATCCATCATTAATCTTGAAAAAACGTCAAGTTGCGAAATGTTTAACTGGCGTTCTTCAATAATATAAGGAGTCATATTAGTAGGATTCATTGCCGCAACGATTTTATCGTAATACATGGCATTTACTCCTTGGTGCTTTGTAGCAAATTTTTTAAATTCTTTACCGTAGTTCATTTGTATAAGTTTAAAAGTTTGAAAGTCTAAAGTTTGAAAGTCACAAACAATAACACAAAGGTCATACCTCTTTACTGATGATGCCAATATGTCTTGTTTTTAGCCCAGATAGTAGTGAAAAGCTTTTTGAAATGGAGTTACATTTTATTACAAGAAAAGAGCGACCAAAGAGAGCTCCTTTTATTG
>NZ_MTCA01000299.1:0-2973 GCF_002150205.1 Flavobacterium sp. FPG59
AGTACCGTTCATACACAATCCTTAAAAATTCCCAAGATAATTTTACATACTAGCAAATTAATCGCTTTTTTCTCTTCAAAATTAGTGACCCTATTTGCTGCAAAACTATTCACTACACCTACAAAATATAAGGTTCCCAAAAGAGAACTCACAATGGAAAGTAAAAGTTTAAAAAGTAAATTACACGTTCCTGCAATTAACAAAGAAATTTCCCTCTATGAATATGGTAATAGTAATAGAAAAATACTACTTGTTCACGGTTGGGCTGGACGCGGGACACAATTATTCAAAATAGCAGATGCTCTTTTGCAAAAAAATTATCAAACAATTAGTTTTGACGCACCTGCACATGGAAAATCCCAAGGTTCCTCAGCAGTGATGACGGACTTTATAGCTTCCATACTTGAAATTGATAAAATACATGGTCCCTTTGAAGGTATTATTGGTCATTCATTAGGAGGAATGGCAGTACTAAACGCTATTAAAAATGGAATCAGAGTCAATAAAGCAATTATTATAGGTAGCGGAGATGTTGTCTCTGACATAATAAATGATTTTATAGCAAAACTAAAACTAGACCCAAAAATAGCTATTTCATTACGCGCTCATTTTGAAGAAAAATACAAGGATGATATGAATAATTATTCGGCATCTCATGCAGCAAAGGAAGTACATATCCCTGTTCTAGTAATTCATGATGAAGATGATCCAGAAGTTCCAGTAACCGCTGCAAAGAACATTCACAATCATTTAAAAAAAGGAGAATTAATGGTAACAAACGGTCTTGGACACCGAAAAATATTAGGAAACTCAAAAGTAATTGAAGCAACAATAGATTTTTTAGAAAATTAAATTTACAAACTACTTACAACATGAAATATCCAATAGAAAAAACGGAAGAAGAATGGAAAGCGCTCTTAGGAGAAGAAAGATATAGAATATTACGTCTCAAAGGCACCGAATATCCGCATACAGGAACGTTCAATTTGCACTTTGAAAAAGGAACCTATACCTGTGGAGCTTGCAATGAAAATTTATTTGAAAGCAATACAAAATTTGATGCACATTGTGGCTGGCCTTCTTTTGATGAATCAATTCCTGGAAAAGTACAATATATTGATGATGTATCTCACGGAATGAAACGTACGGAGATTTTATGTGCCAATTGCGGTAGCCATTTAGGACATGTTTTTAATGATGGCCCTACAAAAACAGGTCAAAGATACTGTGTAAATTCGCTTTCTATCAACTTTAAGTAAACGATAAAAAGGGATTAATTACGAATGACTTAATCCCTTTTTCATTTAGCTCAAGAAAGAGACTTTGTATTGTGGCACTGCCCTTTTTTTGGTGGCTTGTTCATACGCATATCCTAAAGAAATTAACAAGCCCTCGGTGTACGGCTTACCAAAAAAGGAAAGCCCAACAGGTAATTCATATACCTGCCCACACGGCACTGTGATATGAGGATAACCGCTCATTGCAGCTGGTGAAGTTAAGGAATAAGTTCCCCAACGGTCACCATAAATAGTGTCAATACTACATGACGGACCCATTGTAATTCCGCAAATGGCATCAAGACTATATTGAGCCATGACTTCATTCAATATTTTTTTACTACCTTCAAAACTCTTTTCGAGACTATTTTGATATTCAGATGCTTTTAAATCTTTTTTCGCATTAGAACTCAGCAGCGTTTCTTGTTTAAAATAAGGCATCGCTTTGTCTTCGTTTGCGCTATTAAAATCAATAACGTCTTTTAATGTTTTTACTTTAGCATTAGCGGTAGCTAAATATTGATTGAGTCCATCTTTGAATTCATATTGCAATACTTCAAACTCAGCTTGTCCTAATGCATTAATTTTGTCTATATAATCAATTTTTACAACCGTAGCCCCTTGCTTCTGTAACAACTGAATAGCATCTTCAAAAAGAGCATTTATATATTGATTCTCTCCTTGCGGTTTGTTTTCAATACCAATTCTCTTTCCTTTTAATCCGTCTAATTTTAAGAAAGAACTATAATCTGTTACAGATTTTCCTTTACTTTCAAGAGTTACAGGATCTTTTTGATCTACAGAAGCTAGTACTCCTAATAAAATAGCTGCATCAGATACAGTTCTAGCCATAGGACCTGCAGTATCTTGCGTCTTGGAAATAGGAATAATCCCAGAACGACTAACTAAACCTACAGTAGGCTTAATACCCACAATTCCATTAACCGAAGCCGGACAAACAATAGAGCCATCTGTCTCTGTACCTACAGCCACAACACATAAATTTGCTGAAACTGCTGTTCCTGAACCCGCGCTTGAACCACAAGGATTATGATCTAAAAAATAAGGGCTTTTAGTTTGACCGCCTCTACTACTCCATCCTGATGAAGACTGTGTTGATCTAAAGTTTGCCCATTCACTTAAATTGGTTTTACCAATGATCACTGCGCCTGCATCTCTTAACTTTTTCACAACAGTTGCATCGTTAGAAGCTATGTTCCCAGCCATTGCCAAAGATCCAGCCGTTGTTTGCATTTTATCAGCCGTATCAATATTGTCTTTTATCAAAACGGGAATTCCATGCATCGCACCACGAGTTTTTCCAGCTTTAAGTTCTTCGTCAAGCTGTTTTGCAATGGTTAAAGCATCTGGATTAACCTCAATTACTGAATTGAGTTTAGGTCCCTTTTTATCTATTTCTTCAATTCGATTTAAATACAAACGCACCAATTGTTCCGATGTAAAAGTGCCCGATTTCAATTTAGATTGCAAAGAAGCAATTGATTCTTCATCAAGTTCAAAACTCAAATTAAACTCCTCTCCAGAAGCTGATGTATTTTTATCATTAGATTTAGACTCGCAACCAGTAACAAAAAAAGTATTTATTCCAATGGCTGCAATAGCTGATGAAGCCAAAAAAGATCTTCTCTTCATAAAAATATGTATTTTTTATTTTTTATCTAATGTAGTAAAATAT